>JAIERD010000446.1 GCA_019747155.1 Pseudomonadaceae bacterium | reverse complement strand
CAACCGCCTTAACAGCGGGTTTAGCCGCAGGCTTGGCAGCGGCAGGTTTAGCCACAGCTTTAACTGCTGGCTTAGCCGCAGGTTTGGCAGCAACTGGCTTAGCCACTGGCTTTTTGACTGCTGGTTTAGCTACAGCTTTAACCGCTGGCTTAACCGACTGAGCCGAAACACCGGTCAGCTTTTCAATTTGCTTGGTCAGTACTTCAACCTTGCTGTGCAGTTCTTTAACTTCATTGCGGCTCGGTACACCAAGGCGCGAAATGGCGTTGTTCAGGCGCTTGTCGAAAGCGTCTTCCAGCTCACTCCACTTGCCCCAAGCCTTTTCTTTAACTTCTTCGACTTTCGACTTGGCCGAGCCCACGGAGGACTTAACAACGCCAACTTGCTTGGTCACTTCAGCCTTAGCCAGCTTCTCAGCTTTCTCGCCGTCGGTAACCAAACCATCAAACAGCTTCTCGCCGTCCTTGCTGACCTTGGAGTAAGCACCAAGACCTGCCAGCCAAATTTGACGCGAATACTTTTCTACTTCGTTAACCCAAGTAGTGACTTCTTTTTCGATCTTCTTCTTGCCAGCCATATGATTCCCCTTATTTAGCTTTAGCCGCGCGCTCGAGCATTGCATTGAGCACATCGAGCTTAGCAGAGAGTGCGTCAACGTCCTGCTTGGACGGAATGCCGAGACGATTCAGACCGCTAGCAACACGACGATCGAAGGCTTGCTCGACTTTTTCGAACTGCACTTCAACCTTGCCTTTAACGCCTTCGACGCGGTCTTTAACACTCACTTTAACGCTGTCGATTTGGCTGTTAGCCGCTTCAACTTGTTGATTTACCAGCTTCTTGCCTTGTTTCTCAACGCCTTCACCGGCCTTAACCAGGTCCAGCAAGTAGCCCGCGCCTTCTTTGCCCGCTTTAGCGTAAGCACCAAGACCAGCCAGATAGATTTTGCGCGCATAGCCCTTAACATCAGCCAGCACTGTGGTTTCGCTAGCGACGTTGACAGTTTTTTTAACGGCGATTTTTTTCGGAGCAGTAGCCATGATGCACCTCACACTAAGTGATAAAAGAGTCGCCCTTGCTCAGGGCTTATCACCAAGGTAGCGAGGAAAATTAGAATCCACATACTAAGCCGCAAAATAATTGACTTAGGCCTGCAGCGAATCATCCAGGGTCTTTTCAATTTCCCGCTTGATGCTGCCGCCCATGGCTGACAGCAGCAGGCCCAGATTCAATTCAACCCGCACCTGATCTTCGGTGACGGCGATCAGCCCATCGGCACCGCTGCGTTTAAATTCCAGGCTGTTGCCAACCCAGCGATAACGCACGTCGTACTCACTGGCCAGTCGTTCGGCGAGCTGTTCAGCTTTCGCCCGCGCACCGGCCAGACCGAGCGAATGCGGGCGTTCAATTTTAATCTTGGCCATCGAAAACTCCTGACTGCGACCTTAGGTCGCGCAACTATAACAGGCCGCCGCAGCCCTCTATGCGAATGCAGCAGCGCGCCGCCAAGACAAAGCCGGTCGCCGGGATTAGAATGGCCGGCACTTTCTTGCGGTGACAGTGAAATGAACGATCCACGCAAAGCCGGCGACGGCGAACCGACCACCCACTTCGGCTATCAGAACGTACCGGAAAGCCAAAAGGCGCAAAAGGTCGCTGAAGTGTTCCACTCGGTCGCAGCCAAATACGACCTGATGAACGACCTGATGTCCGCCGGCGTGCACCGCCTGTGGAAGCGTTTCACCATCGAGCTATCGGGTGTGCGCAGCGGCAATCGGGTGCTGGATATCGCCGGCGGTACCGGCGATCTGAGCAAACAGTTCTCGCGCCTGGTTGGCCCAACCGGCGAAGTGGTACTGGCCGACATCAATGCCTCGATGCTGCAAGTGGGCCGCGACCGCCTGCTCGATCTGGGCGTGGCCGGCAATATTAAATTTGTGCAGGCCGACGCCGAGAAGCTGCCTTTCCCGGACAACTACTTTGATGTGGTGACCATCGCCTTCGGTTTGCGCAACGTCACCCATAAAGAAGACGCCCTGCGCTCGATGCTGCGCGTACTGAAACCGGGCGGCCGCTTGCTGGTCCTGGAATTTTCCAAGCCCACCAGCGCCTTGCTGTCCAAGACCTATGACGCCTACTCGTTCAGCCTGCTGCCGATGATCGGCAAACTGATCACCGGCGACGCCGACAGCTACCGCTATTTGGCCGAATCGATCCGCATGCACCCGGATCAGGAAACCCTCAAGGCGATGATGGTCGAGGCCGGCTTCGAGCGCACCAGCTATCACAACATGACCGGCGGCATCGTCGCCCTGCACCGCGGCATCAAGCCCTGATGCTGCTTGCCGGACTGCTGGCCGGCGTTGAGCTAGGCCTCAATCGCATCTTGCGGATGGACAGCACCGCGCTGCCGCGCCTGGCCAGTTTGAGCGGCAAAGTGATTGCCATCGACGGCCAAAGCCCGGCGTTGCAGCTGTTTATTCTGCCCAGCAGCGAGGGCTTACAACTCGCCAGCAATTGGCTGGCACCCGTCGATTGCAGCCTGCACGCCAGCCCCACCAACCTGCTGCAATTGGCCCTGGCCAAAGACAAGACGGCAGTGCTGCATCGCCCGCAAGTCACCCTCAGCGGCGACAGCGCGGTGCTGCTGGAGCTGGTGGCGGTGCTGCAAGACCTGGAGCTGGACTGGGAGTACGAACTCTCGCACTGGCTCGGCCCGGTGGCCAGCCAACTGCTTGGTGGTCACCTGCGCAGTCGCGCCCGTTGGGGCTCGCAAAGTTTTGCCAGCCTGCGCCAGGACTTGGCGGATTATCTCAGTGAAGAATCCCGCAGCCTGGTCGGCCAGCGCGAAGCCGAGGCTCGCTTCGCTGAACTTGACCGCCTGAAACTCGATCTCGATCGCCTCGACGCCCGTGTGGCGCGTCTGTCTATGCCGCCTGCGCGGCCCATGCCCCTCACGCCTAGCGATCCCGTATGAAGCTGCTTGCCGTTCGCCGTCTGTTCCGAATCCTGCGCGTGGTGGTCCGCTATCGCCTCGACGATTTGCTCCTCGCGCTGCCGCTGCCCTGGTGGCTGCGCGCGCTCAGCTATGGCCTGCCGTGGCGCTGGTTACCGCGCAAGAGCCTGGACATCTCACGGGGCGCGCGCCTGCGTCTGGCCCTGGAAGACCTCGGGCCAATTTTTATCAAGTTTGGCCAACTGCTCTCCACCCGCCGCGACTTGCTGCCCATCGACATCGCTGACGAACTGGCCAAGCTGCAGGATCAGGTACCGCCGTTCGACGCCGCGCTCTCGGTAGCGCGGATTGAAGCGCAGCTGGGTGCCAAGGTCAGCGAGGTGTTTGCCCGCTTCGATCAGCAACCGCTGGCCTCGGCCTCAGTGGCGCAGGTACACGCCGCGCAGCTGAAAACTGGCGAAGAAGTGGTGGTTAAAGTTATTCGTCCCGGCCTCAAGCCGATCATCAAGCAAGACCTCGCCTGGCTATATTTACTGGCAAAATTGGCCGAGGCCGCGTCCAGCGAAGCGCGACGTTTGCATCCAGTCGAAGTGGTCTGCGATTACGAGAAGACCATCTACGACGAACTCGACCTGCTGCGTGAAGCCGCCAACGCCAGTCAGTTGCGGCGTAACTTTAGCGGCTCGGAAATGCTTTACGTGCCGCAGGTGTACTGGGATCTGTGCCGGCCAAAAGTGCTGGTGATGGAGCGTATCTACGGCATTGCGGTGACCGATCTGGCCACCCTCGCCGATCAGCGCACCGACATGAAGTTGCTCGCAGAGCGCGGCGTCGAGATTTTCTTCACCCAGGTGTTTCGCGACAGTTTCTTCCACGCCGACATGCACCCCGGCAATATTTTCGTCAGCACCCGCACGCCGTGGAACCCGCAATACATCGCCATCGACTGCGGCATCATCGGCAGCCTGACTCCTGAAGACCAAGACTATCTGGCGCGCAACCTGATTGCGTTTTTTAAGCGCGATTACCGCCGCGTCGCCCAACTGCATATCGACTCCGGCTGGGTGCCCGCCGACACCAAGGTCAACGACTTTGAAGCGGCGATTCGTACCGTCTGCGAACCGATTTTCGAACGGCCACTGAAAGACATCTCCTTCGCTCAACTGCTGTTGCGGCTGTTTCAGACCGCACGGCGCTTCAATATGGAAATCCAGCCGCAGTTGGTGCTGCTGCAGAAAACCCTGTTGAATATCGAAGGTCTCGGTCGCCAGCTATATCCCGACCTCGACTTGTGGAACACCGCGCAACCCTTCCTCGAACGCTGGATGCGTGAGCGCATCAGCCCCCTGCACCTGCTGCGTAACCTGCAGAGCCAGGCCGAGCAAGTGCCGCATTTATCGCAAATGGCCAAAGAGACACTGGAGCGTCTACGCCAACCGATCGTCACCAGCGCACCTGCCAGCAGCGCCGGCCTGACCTGGCCAGGACGACTGCTGGGTGCCTTATTGATCGCCGGCGCCGTCAGCCAAGGATTGACCCTCACGCTGCTCACCTGGCCCGCCTGGGCCATGCTCGCCGGCGGTCTGTACTTGGTCGTGCGCCGATAGCCCGACCCGGCGCAAACTGGCAGACTGATTCAATACTTTTTATGGCAGGCAACAACTGCCCGCAACGGAACTGATATGAGCAATTGGTTAGACACCATCAAATGGGACGCCGACGGTCTGGTGCCGGCCATCGCCCAGGACCATAAAACCGGCCGTATCTTGATGATGGCCTGGATGAACCGTGAGGCGTTGCAACTCACCGCCGCCGAACAGCGCGCCATCTATTGGTCACGTTCGCGCGGCAAACTGTGGCGCAAAGGCGAAGAATCCGGGCATATACAAAAGCTCCATGAACTGCGCCTGGACTGCGACGCCGACGTGATCGTGCTGATGGTTGAACAACTGGGCGGCATCGCCTGCCACACTGGCCGCGAAAGCTGCTTCTATCGCGTCTTCGAAAATGGCGCCTGGCAGATTGTCGAGCCGGTACTGAAAGACCCCGCCGCCATTTATGCCAGCGCACCGAGCGCACCAGGACACCACCATGACTGACACCCTTAGCCGCCTCGCCGCCGTATTGGAGGCGCGCAAAGGCGCCGCCGCCGACAGCTCCTACGTTGCCAGCCTGTACCACAAGGGCCTAAACAAGATTCTCGAAAAAGTCGGCGAAGAGTCGGTCGAAACCATTCTCGCCGCCAAAGATGCTGCCATTAGCGGCGACTGCAGTGACCTGATCTACGAAACTGCCGATCTGTGGTTTCACAGCATGGTTATGCTGGCCGCACTTGGGCAACATCCGCAGGCGGTGCTTGACGAGCTGGACCGGCGTTTTGGCTTGTCTGGTCACGACGAAAAAGCCGCGCGTGCGAACACCGCCGAATAAACAACTTAACGAGGAGAAACTGTCATGGGTATTTTTGACTGGAAACACTGGATCGTTATTCTGATCGTGGTGGTATTGGTGTTCGGCACCAAGAAACTCAAAGGTTTAGGCACCGATGTTGGCGAGTCGATCAAGGGCTTTCGCAAGGCCATGAACGATGAAGAAAAGCCCGCAGAACCTAGCCCAACACCGGCACCAACGACTGCGCCACTCAACCAGCCCAACACCATCGACGTGCAGGCACAAAAAGTCGAACAGCCGGCCCACAAGGAATAACCCCATATGTTCGGCATCAGTTTTGGCGAATTATTGCTGATCGGCCTGGTCGCCTTGCTGGTGCTTGGGCCTGAACGCCTACCAGGCGCGGCGCGCACCGCCGGCCTGTGGATTGGCCGATTAAAGCGCAGCTTTAACTCGATCAAGCAGGAAGTGGAGCGCGAGATCGGCGCCGACGAAATCCGCCGCCAGCTGCATAACGAAAACATCATGGCGCTGCAAAGTAAGTCGCAAACTGCCCATGCCGCGCCGAACGAAAGCGAGCCGATGACCGCACTGGAAACTCCGCCGGTGGTCAACCCTGAACCGCCCCAACCGCCGCGTGCCCTATGAGCAGTCAACCCGCTGACAAGCCTGAAGTCGAGGCGCAAATGCCCTTGGTTTCGCACCTTACCGAACTGCGTACGCGCCTGTTGCGTTGCGTGGCCGCGACCTTTTTGATCTTTGCCGGGCTGTTTTATTTCGCCCAGGATATCTACACCTTCGTGTCCGCCCCGCTGCGCGCCTACCTGCCGCCCAACGCCACCATGATCGCCACCGACGTGGCCTCGCCGTTTATCGCGCCCTTCAAGCTGACCATGATTGTCGCGCTGTTTCTGGCCATGCCGGTGATCCTGCAACAGGTCTGGGGCTTTATCGCGCCGGGTCTGTACAAGCACGAGAAACGCATTGCCATGCCGTTGCTGGCCTCCAGCATTGTGCTGTTCTACGCCGGCATGGCCTTCGCCTATTACCTGGTGTTCCCGATCATTTTCCACTTCTTCGCCAGCGTCACCCCCGAAGGCGTGTCGATGATGACCGACATCAATAGCTACCTGGATTTTGTGCTGACGCTGTTCTTCGCCTTCGGCGTGGCCTTCGAGATTCCGGTCGCGGTGGTGCTACTGATCTGGATTGGCGTGGTCGATGTGGCCTATCTGCGCAAGATCCGCCCTTACGTGGTGATCGGCTGCTTCGTGGTCGGCATGGTGCTGACGCCACCGGATATCTTTTCGCAAACCTTGCTGGCCGTACCTATGTGGATGCTGTTTGAAGTGGGCGTGCTGTTCGGCAGCCTGGTGCATAAGCGCGGCGCGCATCCTGAGGATGAGTCCGCCGACAGCAACAGTGGCGACCAGCCGCCCGCCACTCAGCCGTGAACCTGCTGTTACTGGAAGACGGCGACTTTATCGCCGCCGACCGCGTACTGCTGCAAGGCCGGCGCCTCAAGCACCTGCAAGAAGTACATCGCGCAGCCGTCGGCGACAGCCTGCGGGTCGGTCGCCTCAACGGCCTGATGGGCCAGGGCCAACTGCTGCGCCTCGACCCAACT
>JAIERD010000604.1 GCA_019747155.1 Pseudomonadaceae bacterium | reverse complement strand
CCGGAGAAGCTGACGCTGGCGCCGTGGGTCAGGTGACCGCCGTGGGCCAGGCTCATGCCCAGTACGGTGTCGCCCGGATTCAGTAGGGCCATGTAGACGGCGCTGTTGGCTTGGCTGCCGGAGTGCGGTTGGACGTTGGCATAGTCGGCGCCGAACAGTTGCTTGGCGCGGTCGATGGCCAGCTGCTCAACGATATCGACGTACTCGCAACCGCCGTAGTAGCGCTTGCCTGGATAGCCTTCGGCGTACTTGTTGGTCAGTACCGAGCCTTGGGCTTCCATCACCGCTGGGCTGCAGTAGTTTTCTGAGGCGATCAGCTCAATGTGCTCTTCCTGGCGCTGAGCTTCTTGCTCCATGGCGGCAAACAGGTCGGCGTCGAAGTTGGCGAGCGTCAAATCACGGCTGAACATGGCAATCCCCTGAGAAAATCAGTTGAGAGGTTTAAATTGGGCGCAGATTCTAACCCAAAACCCCGCGCCGGGCATATGCGGCGCAGTCATGCGCAGGACGAGCGGAATTCATTCATCGGGCAGCGGTAAGCTTCAAGCCGCAAGAGATTAACGCTCTGGCTCTGGCTCTGGCTCTGGCTTGCAGCTTGCGGCTTGTCGCTTACCGCTCTCAGCTTTAGCTGAGCATAAACAGCGCGGCACCGCTAAATTGCGCGGCAAATTGCTCGGGCGGCATCGGTTTGCCGAGCAGGTAACCCTGGATTTCGTCGCAGCCGTGGTCGCGCAAAAAGTCCAGCTGCGCCTGGGTTTCTACGCCCTCGGCGATCACCGCCAGTTTCAGGCTGTGGGCCATGGCGATGATGGCGCTGGCGATCTGCGCATCTTGTTCGCCGTCGGGCAGGCCGTCGACGAAGCTGCGGTCGATCTTCAGCACGTCGATGGGGAACTGCTTGAGGTAGTTCAGCGACGAATAACCGGTGCCGAAGTCATCAATGGCAATCCCGACGCCCAGGCGTTTGAGCCGCGCGAGGGTTTGCAGCGCCTGTTCGATGTCTTCCATCAGAATGCTTTCGGTCATTTCCAGCTCCAGCGCCGCCGGGGCAATGCCGCTGTCGCGGATGGTTTCGGCGATCCGTTGGTCGAGCTGGCCGGCGCTAAATTGCCGGGCCGAGAGGTTGACCGAGATTTTCGGCAGGCGCATTTCCGCCCGCTGCCACTCCATAAACTGCCTGCAGGCCTCGGCCAGCACCCAGTCGCCGACCTCGACCACCAGGCCGAGTTCTTCCAGTACCGCAATAAATTCGCCCGGAGCCACCAGCCCACGTTGCGGGTGCTGCCAGCGCAGCAGGGCTTCGGCGCCGGTCAGGCGTTTGCCGTCGCCGCTGAATTGCGGCTGGTAGTGCAGGCAGAACTGGCCTTGCTCCAGGGCGTGGCGCAGGTCGCTTTCCAGCTCCAGGCGCTGCAGGGCACTGGCGTTCATTTCGGCTTGGTAGAACTTGAAGTTGTTCTTGCCGCGCTCTTTGGCGTGGTACATGGCGGTGTCGGCGTTTTTCATCAGCTGGCTCAGCTCTTGGCCGTCTTGCGGGCTGAGGGCGATACCGATGCTGGCGCTGATAAAGAACTCGCGACCCTCCAGGGTGAAGGGCAGGGCGAGGCTGGCGAGAATCTGTTCGGCCACATGAATGGCCTGGTTCAGCGCGCCTTCGCGGGTGCTGCGCGCCTGCAGCAGCAGGGTGAACTCGTCGCCGCCCATGCGCGCCACGGTGTTGTCTTCGCTGACGCAGCCGAGCAGGCGCTGCGCCACCTCTTTGAGCATGCGATCGCCGGCGGCATGCCCGAGGGAGTCGTTGATCGGTTTGAAACGGTCGAGGTCGAGGAACATCAGCACCACCCACTGCTGATTGCGCTCGGCATGCAGCAGGGCATTGTAGAGCCGGTCCTGGAACAGGGTGCGGTTGGGCAGCAGGGTCAGGCCGTCGTAATAGGCCAGACGGTGAATCCGTTGTTCGCTGGCTTTGCGCTCGCTGATGTCGCTGAAAAACGCCACATAGCTGACCAGATCGCCCTCATCGTCCATCACCGCAGTGATGCCGACCCAGGCCGGGTAATCGTCGCCGTCTTTACGCTTGAGCCGTACCTCGCCTTCCCAGCTGTGCTGATGTTGCAGTTGTTCGCGGATAAAAACGAACCGCTCGCTGTTGGTCGGTTCGCTGGTCAGCCGGTGCGGCTGTTGGTCGAGCACCTCGGCGGCGCTGTAGCCGGTGATGCGGCTGAACGCTTCGTTGACCTGGACTATGTAGCCGGCCGGGTCGGAGACCAGGATCGCGGCGGTGGAGTGTTCAAACACCGTGGCCGCCATGCGCAGTTCTTTGGTCGCTTGACGCTGTTCGCTGATGTCGCGACCGACGCCGAGCAGGCCTTCGAAATGGCCGTTTTCATCCCACATCAGCGACAGGTACAGCTCCATCGGGATCTTGCGCCCGTCGGCGCGCAAGGCGTCGAACAAGAAGCGCTGCGCCGGCAACTCGCTGCGCAACTCGGCCATCAAGTGCGGCTCGCGCAGGGCCTGACGCAGCTGTTTGAGCAGGCTGTAGATGCCATTCATCTGGCTGCGACTGGCGGCGGCGGCAAAGAAGGTGTTGGTCATCACCCATTCGCTGTCGTAGCCCAGCACGCTGTCGACCGAGGGGCTGACGTAGTTGAGGTTTAGCAGCGGGTCGGTGGAGAAAATCACGTCGCTGGTGCTCTCCGCCAGCAAGCGATAACGTCGCTCGCTTTCGCGCAGGGTTTCACTGGCCTCGATCTGCTCGGTGACATCTTTGGCGATGCCGATCAGCCGGCTGACCCGGCCGTCGGCGTCGCGGCTCAGGGCTTGTTCGCGGATCTCGAACCAGTGCCAGCTGCCATCGCGATGTCGCCAGCGCAGCTGACACTGCAGCAGTTGGCCGTCACTCACCACTTGTTGCAGGCTGCGCATGCGGCCATAGAGCTCTTCGTCATCGGGATGGAGGATTTTTTCCCAGAGCTTGTTACCCAGCTTGCGCATCTCCTCCTTGCTGTAACCCAGTTGCGGGCCCAGGTGATTGTTGCTGAACATCACCCGCTTGCCGGGAATGTCGTGCACATAGAGGGTGTCGGGCAGGGCGTTGACCACGTCCGACCAGAAGTTCTCGCGCTCCAGCAGGGACAGCTCGACGCGTTTGCGGCTGGTGATGTCGTTAATACTGAGGGTGACGGCGTGGTAGTCCTCGACCAGCTCCGGCAACTGCATCAGCACCCAGAGATGGCGCACATGGCCTTGGGCGGTGGTGATGCGGCTTTCCGCCTCCAGTTGGCGCTGGCCGGTGAGCAGGCAACTAATGATTTGCCGGCGCACGCCATGCTCGCTGAGCGGCTTGTTGCCCACCAGCAGTTGCCAGGCGGCTTGGGGGTCGGGCACGCCGAGCAGCCGCTGGGTGACCAGGTTTATTTCACTGATGCGCAGGCGCTGTAACAAGGCGTCGTGGTTGCGTGGATGGCTTTCGAGCCACTGCTGTAGCCCTTCCAGGTCGTGCAGGCCGAGGGCGAGCAGGTAAGCATGCAGGTCGGCGAGGTCGAGCACGCAAAGGCCGGTGCCGGTGCCTTCAAAAATATCCTGATAACGCCGTTGGGTTAGCTCCAGGTTATGCCGTGCTTGCTGCTCGGTGGTGACATCGCGCAGCACCCAAACAAAGCCCTGGCTGTTGTTTGGCCCGTTCAGCTCGCTGCGGGTGACGCTAAACAGGCGCCGCTGACCTTGGCTGCTGAGTTCGAGCACATGCTCCGCCGGTGCGTCGCCGAAAGCTGCAGCATGCAACAGCAGCGGGTCGAGGCCGGGCAGTAGCTCGTAGAGATGACGGCCTTTGGCTTGTTTGGCGGTTTGTTCGAGCAGCTGTTCGGCTTGCGGGTTGAGGTAGCTGATCAGGCCGCTGTGGTCGGTCAGAATTACCCGCTCTTCAATCGCCTGCAGGGCGGTGGCGGCCTGCCTCAGCTGTTGCTGCGAGGCGCTGTTGAGGTCGCGTAAACGGCGCAGTTCGCGCTGCAGCGTGTACAGGCTGAACAGCGTTAACAGGGCACAAAAAACAAACAGCAAAAATTTGCCCAGCAAGCCGGGCAGTATTTGCGCGCGGACTTTGTCGGCCTCAAACAGGCTGCGCACTTGCCAGTCACTGCGCGGCAGGGGCCGCAGGCGAATGCTGTCGGCGGCGGCCACGCGGGTGTCATCGGCCAGGGCCGGGTTGCGCGCCAACAGTCGTTGATTGTCGGCCTCTTCGAGTTGCCAGAGTTGATCGGAACGGCGATGTTCATGGACGAAATGCTGCAGCCCTGCCGGCGCTAAACGCACCACCCAGAAGCCACCGGGGCGCACCTCAAGGGGTTGGCGCAGCAACAGGTACAGCGGGCTGTTAGCCTGTGGGCCACGGCTAATAAAGTACGGCTGTCCGGCGCTCTTGCCGATCAACCGGGCCAGTTGCTCGGCATCCGTGCTGTCGGTGGCACTGTCGGCCAGCACCCCACCTTGCTGATTGAGCCAGACCAAACTCAATAAATTCGGATAGACCGCCTGTAGTTGAGTCAGTAGCTCGGTACTTTGCTCGCCAGGCGCCGGGCGCAAGGCATGCTGGCGCAGCAACTCCAGAGCACCTTGCGTGGTGAGCTCCAGCTCCAGCGCCAATTGACTGGTGATTTGCGCGCCGTAGGCATAGCTGCGTTGTTTTTGATGCTCAAGCTGCTGCTGATACTCCGCCCGCAGCTGCCAAAACATCAGCGCCAGCATCAGTAACAGTAAGGCCAGCAACAGGCTTTTAAATTTACCGCGCGTCGGCTCAGCGTGCGGGTCGCCGGTGAGTCGGGGGATTTGATAGGTAGCGGGTTTGAACACTGAGCGGTGATCCTGCGATAACGGCGAAATGGGCAGGTGGCGTACAGATGACCATAGTCGGCTTAACGCGGCGCTGCCAAGCATGCCTTGATGTGTGGCGAAGTGCCAGCTAGTGCGGTTGTTGCGCGCGGGTCAAGTAACGAGGTGGGCGCTGCCCAAGGTTTGCCTTTGCCGGTGGCATTCCCGCCGCCGGCAGTTTGTTCAAAAAAGCCTAATCCGCCCGGACAGTTTACCCTTGCCGATGGCATGCGCCCTCTGCGACGGTTTGCCCTACTGATGGCACGAACCGCCACTGGCGGATTGCTCTGCAAAAAGCATGACCCACCTCCGGCGTTTTGCCCTGCAAATGACATGATCCGCCTCCGGCGGTTTGCTCTGCAAATGACATGACCCGCCTCCGGCGGTTTGCCCTAAACGGAGCATTGGGGTAATTTTGCCAGCTGCGCGCACCGACTTACAGGGTTGGGCGCGTTCCTCTTTCTCTCGTCACGGGCAAGTATTTATCCATGGCTCAATAGTTTCTTCTGCCCCATTAGCTTTTAGTCATGTTTTGCGATCTGCAGTCGAGCCCTCGTCGTCACTGGCTTTCCAGCCTATCCAGTATGTTTTTCCTCTCAATCCTGTGTCAGGGCAGAGCTTTTAGTTAGCTTTTGCTGATTTTGGGTCAAATTTAGGCTTCAAAACTTAACTTTTTCGAAGTGTTCCTGTGACCACTTCTTGCCAGGTATCGCCCGCAGATTTCCTCTGATGAGGCAGCAAATAAAGTTCTTCTTGTAGAAGAGGCTCATTACTTATCAGGGCATCCACAAGCCCGGTTTTCGCGACGCTATTGAGAAAATTCTAGCGGTGCAGGTGAAGTGATCACGGGCGTCTGGCTCTCGACACGATTCGGCGTTGCTCCAACCTGGGAGGACGACATGCAATCCGATTCTGGCGAGGGCGCTGAATCACTGTGGATGCTTCGCAGGCCTTGCTAGTGGAGCACTGACCAAAATTAATTAGTGGCGTTTCTAATGGTCATTGAGCTCTGCCTGAATCTGCGCGATGAACATTTCCGGATCCAGCGAGGGGTCCTTCTTGAGATAGGCGAGGAGAAGGAGCGTTGTGGGATGGAGAGACAAAACGTCAGCAATTTGCTCGAGTTTATCTAAGGATGCTTTCCATTTTCCCCGCTCGAGTGCGCTGATATAGCTCTGGCTTGGGCCAAGACCTTCCTGCGGCAGCCCTCGGGACTGCCTGATATCCCTTATTACCAATCCAAGCGCCTCGTTTAGTTCCACTTTGCACTCTCGCAAAGGGAACGATGAAGCCTTCTCGGTGGAGAATCGGCTATGCTATATATAGCTTAAATTCAGGGATTTACTGATGTTCACCACGTATAGGCATGCTGAAACTCCGTTTGAGCCTGTATTTGGCGATCACATACCAAATGTGGCAATTCGTAGAGCACAGGCAGCATCGTCCATGGTTCTACAATCCGCATTTTTCCGCTATCACTCTTCTGGTACCTCAATGAAATCGGCCTCGTTCATCTTAGACAGACGTCTGTATGGGCTGCTTCAGGAGGACGGCCGCACAAAGTTCACCACCCGTGAGTTGCGCGATGCTTATGCCAAAAGCCTGGAAGGCATGAATTTCCGTATCGCCGATGTGCGCCGTTATGTGTATGAGCAGATTCGTCGATTGCTGCGCATGGGCTGGATTGTGCTGGATGAGGATCGCCGTGTTCGGGGGCAGGTCTACCATCTGCAGCCGATTCCGGCCCACCTGCAACTGGAGCTGGTCGACAACGGGTTTGAGAACAGCCTCAAAACTTCCAGTGATCCTGAAAAGGAACCTGCAGTGCTCGAAGTTGAGACTTTGCCGCTTAAGTCTCCAGCCGATACGGATCAGCAGTTGGAAGTTCTTCACAAGGAGATCCGCTTGGACTTCCTGGCTTCGATGGGCGAGGCGGAGCGCTACAAACTACTTCTGGACGAGATGCCGCATTTGCGGAACAAGGTTGAGGGCGAGTACTTGGAAGCCAGGGATCGTAGCTCTCG
>JAIERD010000341.1 GCA_019747155.1 Pseudomonadaceae bacterium | reverse complement strand
TCAGGCTGTGTAAAAACTACTGCGCTCGGTTATGCGGCGTTAAAAACAGGCTCGGACTGCTCATTTACAACTCGTAAACTCCGCGTCCTCGCCTGTTTTTGCCTTGCCTAACCTTCGCTCGCTACGTTTTCACGCAACCTGAAAACCACCATTGTGACCACGCCCAGCCATCAGTGCTGGGCGTTGTTCCTTCTACTGCGGCGTTTTTTGGCGGCTGGCCAGTTCGGCGCTGGCGTCTAAGCGCAAACGCTCTTGCGGATTGAATTGCTCATTGCTCAGGCGATTAACGGCGGCGCTCTTATCCGCTGCGGTTAAGCCCGAATTTGCTTGGATGGCGGCGGTGGCTTGCTGGTAGCTGCTCAGCCGCTGTTGCCAGTTTTGCCGCTGCTGATCGAGGCTGGCCAGCCGATTGGCCGCCTGGGCGCCGACTAGTTGCTGACGCAGTTGCTGTATTTGTTCAGGGCTGGCACCGGCGGCCTGCAACTGGGCGGTTTGTGCGCGTAATTCACTGTGCAATTGCGGCAACACGCTGGCTTGCAGCTCTTCTGGCAAGCTGACGCGTAATTGGTCGATGGCTTGGCCTTTAGCCGCAGCGTCAAGTGTTGGGTCTTGTTGCACGGCCAAACGGGCCAGGGTGAACTGGTTGTAACCTTCCTCACTGGCAAAAAAAGCCTGATGGGCCTCCGGACTGAACACTCTGGCGCGCAAGGCTTGTACGGCGCGCTCCCGCTGGCTTAGGGCCGCCAGGCTGCTCAGCTGTGGCAGGTCGCGCTCAAGCTGCAGCAGTTGGCGTTTGTAGTCGAGGTATTGCGTCAGCAGTTCGCGCGCCTGGCCTTGCGCCGGCTGCTGCAGTTGGGCACCGATATACGCCTCCAGACGCGCCAGGGTTACTGGCAAGCTGTCTTCGCCGAGGGCGGAGAGGAAGTAGTCAAAAATTTGCACTATGTCGCGGGTGATCAGCAGGTTGCCGGCGGGGTCGACGCTGAATGTCCCATCCACCTGAGTACCGTTAAAGGACGCCGGCATGGCGGTTGGCGGCTGCTTGGTTTGGCTAACTGTGGTCTGCGCCACGGCGTTGCCTCGGGCCTTAGTCAGGCTGGCGGCGTTGCTCAGTGACGCGGAATTTTGTTCTGCCGGCTGCGCTGCAGGCAGCGGTTCGGCGAAATAAAACAGCAGCGCCGCGCCACTGATAAGCAGCGGCGGCAATAACCAAATGGCTTTTTTCACGCAACATTCTCACTAGAGCCCGCAGCGGTAAACCACTGCGGGCGCGGGTTTACAAACTGGCGTTTTTAAGCCGATTGGCGTGCTGGCGATAGACGCTGACCGGGCTGGTTTCAAACAGGCTGGTGAGCCCTAACGTCTGATTGACCTCATCAAGGTGGTTCATCCGGTAGTTGTCGCGGATCACCTGGCCAAGGTGTGAACTGCAGCGTCCAACCAAACCGTCGTTAGCCTCGCCTTTAAAGGTCAAAGAGCCTGCGCCAGTCAGTAAATCGGTCGGGTCAAGGAAATTGGTCAACGGACTGATGCCGCTCCAAGAGTAGTAATTGATGCCATTTACCCGGTAAGCACCTTCACCGCAGGCGCTGGTTGGAATGCCTTGTGGGAACTTCGCATTGAAACGTGCCGCACCGACGCTGTTAAGCGACTCAAGGGCGCCCAAGGCATTTTGCGGTGAGCTGCTGGGGTTGCTGGAGAGCAGGTTAATCACGCTGGCCAGTGCATTGGTAATCCCCGCCAGTAGAGCCTCACCCGCTGAACCTGGTGGTACGTTACGGATAAAGTCGGCAGCCGCCGAGCCCTTGTGGGGGGCGCCGATGCTGGTAATCGAGGCGACTAGATCGGGGCGTACCGCGGCGACATAGCGGATGGTCGGGCCACCATGACTGTGGCCGAGCAAGTTGACTTTGCTCTGCCCGCTGATAGCGACAATTTCCTCCACCTGGGCCAGTAGCTCTTCGCCGCGCGCCTCGGAGGTATTGAGTTGGCTGACTTCGGTGACGTAAACCTTGGCGCCATCACGACGCAAGGTGGCGGGTATGCCGTACCAGTAATCAACGCCGAGCAGTTTGTCGAAACCCAGCATGCCGTGGGTCAGCACTATTGGATATTTGGTTTGGGTGTAGCCGGTGGCGGCGTCGGCTTGGGCCGATACGGCCAGGCAGGAAGCAATGCACAGTGCGAGCAGCGTTTTATTGTTGTTCATTGGTGCTCTCATCGTTGACGGTTAGCGGTGGTTAAACTCCTTGTTGGCTAATGCGCTATCCCTTAGCGCGTACTGCAGCATCACTGACAACGCACAATGCATGCCATAAACCCGCGCAAAGCCTCGCAGGCACTGGGCTTGCGGGTCTTCGCAGGGTTACATTTGTGCACTGAAATTAACCCAGGGCCGGCTTGTTACCCCAGGAAACCCAAGCGCCGCATAAGGCTGGGGTGTGCGCTTATTGATCGGCTGAATAAATTGCCGGGCAGAGGGCCAAACCAGTCAAAAGGAGGGCTTGGCGGGGTTGAAACTTGAACTGCGGAGGAGGGCGAAGCAAAGCCGACGCTGGCGTTCTGGACGGCTTAACAGATCAGGCTGTCGGCTTGCCGGTAAAGCAATAACAGCTTACGGGTAATGCTTTGCTGGATATCAGCGCGCTCAAAACTGGAAAGCCGGCTGAGCTTTTGCACCTGCAGACGATGCAAGTGGATGTAGGGCATCTGCTGATCAAACTCGCGTAAATCGCCTTTCATCATGATCGGCAGAAAGTCATCGCCGATTTTCTTCTGGTTGCTGATGATCTGCGCCAAGGCCTGCTTGAACGGCATGGTCTTGGGACCGGGGCCGCCATTTTTGATTTCAGTGGTGAGCAGCAAGCCTGGCTTACCCATGACCAAACCGGGTAATACGCAGAGCCCGGTTTTGCGGATGGCTGCCGACTCGATGCCGTGCAAGGTGTCGTGAAACGCATAGGGGTTAGGCAGCACCACCATCTTGCGGCCCATTTCGGTCGGAAAGTGCAGGTTGTAGTTGGTATACAACTGGCTAACCGACTCGGAGTACACGCACAGGCGGTTCTCAAATAACTGAATAAAACGCTCGGCCAACTCGCGGCGGCCCATATTGCCTAGATCCCAGATCAGATCCTGGTTTTGCGGCTTACTCAGATCAACTTCTTGATGTTCCATGCCGCTCATGCATCCCTCACCCAGGTAACTGTCAAAGCGTGTGATTAGTCGCTGCTGGCAGCCATGTGCGCCTGCGGCTGTTCAACTTTAGGTTGACCGACTGATCGCGCAACTACTTTGCGCAGGCCGTGGGGCCCAGTTGTCAGTTTGGTTGATATTGGTGCTCATGTGCGACTGTTTAAGCCAGTTTTGATGCAGGAAGGTGAAAATTTAGCCTTATCGCCCGCTTTGAATCGCCACTAGCGGCGTTGCAAGCAATCCTGGCTGTCAGCGGATTAGCCATAAACAGAATAGTCATATGGAACTTGCTACAATGCGCGCCTTCTAACTAGCGGTTTTTACACAGAAAATCGCCGGTACTCGATCAATCAAGATAACTTTTCCCACGCTTTGGATGTATATGGATTTTTGGCTCGCGGTACAGACGTTATTACTCGGTGTGGTTGAAGGGCTTACAGAGTTTTTGCCAATTTCCAGTACGGGTCATCAGATTATCGTCGCAGACTTGGTTGGTTTTGGCGGCGATAGAGCTATCGCCTTTAATATCATTATCCAGCTCGGCGCAATTTTGGCGGTGGTCTGGGAGTACCGGCGCAAGATTCTCGAGGTGGTCATTGGTCTGCCCAAGCAGGCCGAGGCGCAACGCTTTACCACTAACCTGATCATCGCCGTGCTGCCGGCCGTAGTGCTTGGCGTGGCCTTTGCTGATGTGATTCATCATTATCTGTTTAACCCAATCACCGTGGCCACCGCGTTGCTGGTGGGTGGGCTGATTATGCTCTGGGCCGAGCGGCGCCAGCATCAGGTTAGCGTTGAGACGGTTGAACAAATGCGCTGGACGGACGCCCTCAAGGTTGGCTGCGTGCAGTGCTTGGCGATGATTCCCGGCACCTCACGCTCGGGCGCGACCATTATCGGCGGCCTGCTGTTTGGCTTGTCGCGTAAAGCGGCCACCGAGTTTTCCTTCTTTCTGGCGATGCCGACTATGGTCGGTGCGGCGCTGTACTCGGGCTACAAGTACCGCGAGTTTTTTCAAGCCGGAGACTTGCCGGTGTTTGCCTTAGGCTTTGTCACCGCCTTTGTGTTTGCCATGATTGCCGTGCGCGGCCTGCTCAAATTTATCGCCAAACACAGCTATGTGGCCTTTGCCTGGTACCGGATTGGTTTTGGTCTGTTGATTCTGGCCACTTGGCAGTTTGGCTGGATTGACTGGGCTACGGCGCAAGGCTGATAGGTGAGCAATTGAGCATGGAGCAGAGCGGCCGCTTAAAAAGCTGGAATGACGCCAAAGGCTTTGGCTTTATTCAGCCCGAGCAGGGCGGCTCCGCAATATTCGTGCATATCTCGGCGATGCGTGGTGAACAGCGTCCGCAATTGGGTGAGCAGGTGCTGTTTGTGGCCAGCCAAGATCAAAATGGCCGTTTGCGCGCCGAGCATATGCGCCTGCCCGGTTTGTGTCTCGATCGCCCAGCCATTCGCCGCAAGCCTCAGGTAGCAACGGTTAAACCCCGCACACCAGCGGTAACGCCTAAACAGCGCAAGAGCCATACCCCAGCGCTTGGTGTGCAGCACCTGGCGTTGAAGTTGTTTTTGTTTGCCGGGCTGAGTGTTTTACCACTGTGCGGCTCGGTGCAGTTGCTGTTGGTGTATGGCTTTATCTGGCCGCTAGGGGCTTATCCAGTAGTGAGTCTGGTGAGCTTTTTTCAGTACTGGAACGATAAAAACAGTGCGCAGAACGGTCGTTGGCGCACCGCTGAAAACACACTGCAAGTCACTGCACTGCTAGGTGGTTGGCCAGGAGCCTTGGTCGCCCAGCAAGTGTTTCGGCATAAAACCCGCAAGCTCGAATTTCAACTACCGTTCTGGCTGATAGTGCTGAGCCATCAAGTGTTTTGGCTCGACTGGTTGTTGTTTAAGGGGCGGTATCTGGGCGCGCCGCTGCAGGCTTTACTCGGCCATTAAACGCAAACGGCCAGTTGGCAGCGTGCTTCACAGTATTCACCCGATTGATCCAAGCGCGCTTTAGCACTAGCTTTGGCATGATGCTCCCATCGCACGGGAGGCAAGCATGCACGCACTCGATCATCAGCTATTAGACGTCAATGGCATCACCCTCAGTCTGTACCTTGCCGGCCCTAAGGACGGTCGGCCGATTTGGTTGCTGCATGGCTTTCCCGAATGCTGGCATTCATGGCGGCAGCAAATAGCGCCGTTGGTGGCGGCCGGTTACCGGGTGTTAATCCCGGAGATGCGTGGTTACGGGCAAAGTAGTGCACCGCACGAGCCTGCGGCCTATGACCTGATCACCCTGTGCGGCGATATTCAAGGCGCAATGGATGCTCTTGGCCAACAACAGGTGTGCGTAGTTGGTCATGACTGGGGCGCGCCAGTGGCTTGGCATCTGGCGTTGCTTGAGTCGCAGCGGGTGCAAGCAGTGGTGGGAATGTCGGTGCCATTTGGTGGCCGGCCAAAGCAGCCGGCGCTGACCATCATGCAGCAACTGCATGCTGAGCAATTTCACTACATTGTGTATTTTCAGCAGCCGGGCTTGGCGGAAGCAGAAATGGACGCGGACATCCCGCGAACCCTGCGTTTGATGCTGCATAACCTCTCGGCGGCGGTACCTAAAGACCTGTTCCTGCAGGCCAAACTGGCCGGCGCCACGCTATTCGACGGTATGCACGAACCTCTGGCATTACCTGCCTGGTGCAGCGAGTCGGCATTTGCCGAGTATGTACAGACCTTTACTGGTCGTGGCTTTTATGGCGCGCTCAATTGGTATCGCAACTTCGAGCGCAACTGGCAACGCACTGAGGCGCTGGCCGGGCGGCAGATAGAGCAGCCAGCGTTGTTTCTGCTGGGTGACCTCGATCCTGTGGGGACGTTGGAGGCTTACACCCTCAAGAAAATGCCCAAACTGCTGACAAACTTGGAGCAACATCTGCTGGCCAACTGTGGGCACTGGATTCAAAACGAGCAAGCCGAGCAGGTCAATCGCCTACTGCTGGGGTTTCTGGCCAGGCAGTATCCGGCCTGAGTGGCAGTGTTAATCGAGCAGTAAGCCGATACGCTTAAGTTTTGGCAGGCGACTGACCACCAGTTGATGGGAGCGGTGTAGTAACTGCTGCAACTCGGCGTCACCCAGCGGCGCCGGCATGGCCATGCTGATCCAGTGAGCGCGGGCCAAATACGGGGCAGGGCGGATGCCCGGACGATCGACAAAGCCTAAAAATAAGTCGCTATCGACCTTAAAGGCCAAGCCGCCGCCCATAAAATCGAGCACCGCAAACATCTTATTGCCCGCCACCGAGAACACCCGATTATTGCCCCATTTGCGGTCTTCACGGACGCCGGGTAGTTGCAGGCAAAACTGGGCGATGGCTTCAGTGGGCATTTTTGCACTCGGCAGTGACTGGCGTGGGTAGGCCTAAGCGTTACATAACGGCTACATAACCTAAACCGCTGCGGCACAAACAAAAACGCCCCGACAAGGCGGGGCGTTTTTAACCGGCTAGCTAAGCGTCGATTAAACGATCACGCCTTGGCTGCGTAGGTAGTCATCGTAGGTGCCGCTGAAGTCGATGATGCCGTTGGCCGACAGTTCGATGATGCGCGTCGCCAGTGAGCCTACGAACTCACGGTCGTGGCTGACGAAAATCAGCGTGCCCGGGTAGTTTTCCAGCGCCAAGTTCAAGGCTTC
>JAIERD010000338.1 GCA_019747155.1 Pseudomonadaceae bacterium | reverse complement strand
CCGTAAACCTTTCGTGGAGCATTTTTATGGAGCACGCTAAAACATGCCAGCGCCCCATCAGCCTCGAAAGACGGCTGCGGCAGCTTAGCTGGTAGCTGGTAGCTGATCTGGTCACCGCCGGTCTGGCCGGCTGCGCCACCGGCCCTGATTTTCAGCGTCCCACCGCACCCGATGTGGCTCGCTACACTGCAACACCGGTGGCTGACAGAACCGCGTCCGCTCCCACGCAGTTCGGCGAAGCACAACGTCTAGTCGAAGGGCTTCCGATCGAAACGCAATGGTGGCAAAGCTTGGATTCATCCGCAGTCGACGGACTGATCGACGAAGCTTTCCATGTCAGCCCGACGCTGGCGAGCATCAGCGCCAATTTGCGACAGGCGCAGGAGCTTCTTGCCGCACAGCGAAGGAGGAAGATCATGCTATTGCTAGGTGCTGAAACACTGGGAATGACCCACAACCAATGCCTGGAGCTGCTGGAAAGCGCCGAAGATACACTCGACTTCCTGATCTCCAGCCTGACCTACCTGATCCATGCGGAGAACCAGCAGGCTCATGCGGCCCTAATCGCAGAGTGGGACGCCTTGGATCAGGAGGTGTTCGAGGTGCAGCATACGCTGCCGGGTTCGGATGTGGAAACCTATCGGCTGGTCATCGAGACCTGTGCTCAGCGCAACCGCGAGCTGCGCCCGGTTGTTGATCGGTACATGGCAAAGTAGCTGACGGCTCGATGGCCGGTTGTACAGGACGCCCTGCACCAGAGCGTTTACCGCCCCATTGCCCCCGCACTTCTTCTCGGCATCGGTGCCACCCCTCGGCCCGTATGAGCATTGGCCAGATCAGCAGCGGATGTTTATGCAGGTGCTGATTGATCAGTCGGTACATCTGCTGGGCCTTGGCGGGTAGGCCATCAGGACTGTGCAGTAGGTCAAGCAACATGCCCACGGCATTGCCATCGTTGAACTCCTGCTGCCGCTCACCAAGCAATTGCCACAGCAGCGGGCGACGCTCTGCTACCCAGGCCGCAATGCCTTGTTCGGGTAATAACACCACCGGCGTGAATAACCCTTCATGGAACTCCGTCACCTCCTTGGTCAGGATGCGGTTCACGGCTTTGTCGAATTGCTCTTTCTGGCGAACTCCTGACTTATAGCGCGCCGCTGCCGCCCGCTTATCTGTGCCCTCTGCCAAGAGCGGTGTACCGGGTGCGTGATGCGCACAGAGCTTTCTCCCTGGCAATGGTTGCCGCCAGCACAACGAGCAGAAATTGAACGGATCAATCCGTTGCTCCCTGTCCGGACGAATTTGACTTTGCACCGGGATCTTCAGTTGACCACACATGCTGAGGAAGTAGGTGACCTCGATGACGGTCGCAAAGGTGTATTCCCTTGGTGGTCGGGTGGTGTGCGAGTGGATCAGCTCAATGGCATTTCCTACCTCGAAGAGCAGCGGGTCGTTGCTCCGGCCGAGTACGGACGCCAGCTCCGAACTAATCATCCAGATGCGATTCCACGTTACAGGCTGTTTCTGATTGAGCACGTGCCAGTGCTCAGGGGGAATCAGCGGCAGGAGATATTGCCGAATCAAGCGCAACGCAAGGGCCGGGGTAACCGCCACATCCTCGACGTGCAGATGGATGGCCCACAACGCAACGGCGACCTCTTCGTAGACGAAGGTCTCGATAACTTCATCGTCCAAGTAGAGCGGCAAATCAAGTGTCCAATCTGGCTAGTAGTTAAGTATCCACTAACTACCTAGCATGCGGCATCGGGATATTGCAGTTCAGGCAAGGGGATAACGGTGGAGACGATGACACTCATGGAGGTGAGCCAGATTCTCAGAATTTCTGAGCATACGGCGCGCAACCGACTGAGCATGGGCTTGCCGATGCCGCCTTCGTTCCGCGTCGGCCGCCGCCGATTGTTCCTCAAGCAAGAGGTCGAGAGGTGGCTGGCCGCGCAGGCTGGTGTATCAGGTCGCCACAACCTTTGAGCCGCACACATCCATAGGGAGTCAGGTTATCGATTAGCTCATACGGGTAAATAAAAACAACGGACGCAAAAAAGGCCCGGAGCAGCAACTCCGAGCCTTTTTCTAGATGACGCAAGCACCTTCAACGCTTGTGGATTCTCAGCGTCCTTCCATCGGCTGTCAAGGCCGAGGGGCAGGTATTGCCTGCCGTTCAGCGCCCCACCCATGGGGCAAGAAGGAGTGTGAATGAGAGTCAGAATTGAACCGCGCCTGCTGCGCGAGGCCGTGCGCCTGCACTATGGCACACGCCTATCAACGCGCGAAATCGCTCATAGCACTGGGCTTTCACGCAATAGTCTAAAGCGCCTGCGTCGCCACTTGGAAAGCATCGTCCTCGATGTGGTTCAGCTTCCTGGATGGAACGACGAGCAGCTTTATGAGCGCTTGGGTATCAAGCCGTTCAACGGCTTTCGCCTGAAAGCCTGTCCCGACTGGAACTGGGTGCATGCGGAAATGCGTAACCCCAGCGTTACGCTAGAGCTGCTATGGCGTGAATGGCGAGCCACCGAGCCAGATGGCATCGCCTATTCGCAGTTCACGGCCAGTTACCGCAGCTTCCTGCAACAGCAGCCCCTGGCAATGCGGCAGCTGCATCAGCCTGGAGACAAGCTGTTTTTGGACTTCTCCGGCAAGACCATGCCGGTCTATCTGGACGACCAGGCGGAGCCTCGGCAGGCGCAAATATTTGTCGGCGTGCTGGGCTACTCCAGCTACACCTTCGCCTGTGCCGTGTGGAGCCAGAAAATTGAGGATTGGATGCACTGTCATGTACAGGCGTTCAACTTCTTCGAGGGTGTGCCTCGCCTGCTGGTTCCCGACAACCTCAAGGCAGCAGTGATCAAGCATGGCAAGGATGAAGTCCAGCTCAACCTGATCTACCAGCAACTGGCCCAACACTATCAGGCCATCATCCTGCCGGCCCGTCCGCGTAAGCCCAAAGACAAGGGCAAAGTGGAGGCCGGAGTGAAACTGGTTCAGCGCTGGCTGTTGGCGGCCCTGCGCCACCGCCGTTTCTTCAGCTTGGCGGAACTCAACCAGGCCATCTTGGAGATGCTACCGGCGTTCAATCAACGCCCGTTCAAACGCCAGCCTGGCACTAGTCGGCACAGCCTGTTCGTCGAAGTGGATCAGCCTGCACTCCAGCCCCTGCCAGCCCACACCTACGAGCATGCCGATTGGCGCTTCAAGGTACGGGTGCGCAGTGACTACCTGGTGGAGTACGACAAGCACACTGAGCACTCCTCGTTCAGAGAGAAGCTAGTCGAGCATCTTTTCATTGGAGAGTTGCTGAAGCAGTCATGGCGCTTGGGTCGCTGCGACGTTGAGGTGGCTAAGCCGGAAGTCGATAACGCCGGCTATGACCTCATTCTGGAAACCCACGGGTTCATACGACACGTCCAGCTTAAGGCGTCCTACTTGGGCTCCAAAACCGCCAGGCAGAACCTGCATATCCGCCTCGGGGATAAGCCCTCCGGATGCGTCATCTGGATCTACTTTGACGAGGACACCCTTGCCCTAGGCCCCTACCTGTACTTCGGTGGCGAGCCCGGCAAACCTCTACCCTCTTTGGTAGGAGCCAAGGTGGCGAAACATACAAAGGCCGATCAAGCCGGTACTAAGGGTCAGCGCCCCAACATTCGCGAAATCAAGCGCAGTGACTTCACGTCATTTGCTTCCCTGGAAGGGATTTACTGCGCACTGTTCGGCCCAGCACCAGCAGGCGAGCTGCAGACTCCAATAGCTTGGCCTTAATTTAAGGCGTGGAGCTGAGCTTTCTTGGTGATTTTGATATGAGTCCCTGACTTCAAAGTGCCGTAAGGCTCAATCGCGCGAAGGGCGACTCTTTCCGTTTTTGAGACCTTAAACAACTGGCCATCCGCAACCACAAGGACAGTTGCTCCACTTGCGATTGCCGCCTTGTAGGCATTAGCAAATGCACGGGCGGCAATTTTCGGAATATGCGATTCCTGCGCAGAAATCTGCTTGTCAGTGAGCGGTCTCTTATCTGACTTGCGTGACATGGCCAGCCCTTAAATGTGATGTGTCGTGCCGACGTTATGCCGAGTTACCGTGCTCAATAGCGCTCAGCACGCGACGCACCTGAGCAGCCCCCTTATCGGTATCGCATAGCTCGATTGGCTTGGCATTGCCCAGAGCAATATTCTCTCGTCGCATCCAGTTCAAGGCTATGTTTTTGCTTTCAAAGACAGCCTCCGCCATACGTGTAACCCCCTCAATTCGATCAATTGGCTGAGAGTCTGCCGCAGCGGAAGCACCTTCATTATTCTTCATGCCCCTAGTCGCCTCGCCAGTGTGCATTGCAGTTGCTTGGTAAGCATCCTGGCCCCACCTTTAGGTGCTTGACCCGTTGCGCAATGCGGATGGATACCGACAGGGCACAATCAGTGCGGGACATTGCGGCTCCCACCTCTATAGCGTGAAGTCTAATGAGGAGCTAAACAGCGGCTGATGTAAAGCAAGCACTAGCCGTCGACACTCATCATTTGGGGCATCGCCCATCAGGCACTTTTCAAGATGCCCTAGCGAGAAAATCTGGTCGGCCGACGGGTAGTGCCGGAGCAGGCTTTTCGCATAACTGCGAATATCTTGGGGCAACTCATTATTGCGAGAAAGTTCTCGCAGGAATTCTTCGGTCTTGATGACGCTGCGAGTTCTTTCGCTAGGGAGTGTCAATGCCGTTATCTCCAGATTCAGTCATGTCTACCGACGCTTGAGTTTTGATCGCCATGCTTACCTCCCGATTAATTTCCTAGTCGATGGAGCGGTCCATCCCACCCACTCACAAGCTAGCGCTACTCCAGCTGAATTAGGCCTCACAGCATCAAAAGCAAGCCAGCAACTGTTGCCTGTAATGCTGGGAAAAACTGACCTGGTAACTTGGCTCAACTGCAAAGCCCCCCAGAGAGATGATGCTCGCAGCGCCGACCCCAATAGCCAGGTCGGCCCCACGTCCGATATTGTCATCTAGGCCATCAATATTACCGGCAGTACCAATCCAGCCAGTCGTTGTGACTGGTGTGGAGGCTGGCATCTGTACCTCGTTCAGCACCGCAAGGTCATCCGGAAGATCATCAGCAATTCGCTCCGCAAAGCGCTGCAGCGTAGGCTCCGCCAGCATGAACAGCGATGCTTGGTCATCGGACTCGCCTATACGCCGAAGTACCCGCCCGAGCACTTGCCGGTAGTGCAACTCGGTACGGATGCGACTGAGGTAACAGCACACCTGTAGGCGGGGAATATCAGTGCCTTCGCTGATCATTCCAACAGCGACAATCCAACGGCAAGCGCTGCGCCTGAACACATTGATCACTTGCTGCGCATCCGGGGTCTTGTTGGTCACAATGCGGCAACCTTCACCTCTGGCGTCCAGAGCCCGGGCAATTTGCTGGGCGTGCTCGATGTCGGTGGCAACTACTAATCCAGCCGCATCAGGCTTGACCAGGCGAAGCTCATCCAATTTGCCGCACCCAAGATTGAGCAGTTGATTGATCACCTCGTCATGACGTAACAGTTCTTCATAAGTGACAGGGGATTCCCCCAATAGCTTGGCGATGCTGGGAAACATCCTGACACTGCTCTCAGAGCCCAGTTCCTCGGTAAGTTTTACCTTCTGATTGTCGAGTAGAACAATACGAGGCGAACGGCACACCCCATCAGCAATGGCCTCTTTAAGTCCATAGCGGTAGTCGCAGATCAGGTGCCCTTCGGGCGTCGAGTAGCGGGCCAGGACAATCGCTCGGTCGTCCGAACGCCATGGCGTGCCGGAGAGAGCCAAGGTGAAAGCGGCCCGGTCTTGTATCCGGTGCAGTATTTGCTGGCCCCAGGCGTTGCTTAGAAGTGGATCATGGCCGGCGCAGTGGTGAATTTCATCGAAGACCACAAACACACGGTAGTCATCAAGAAGCCGCCAGAATCCCTCATCTCGGTATTCCATTGCCTGATAGGTGAGCGCCGCCCCTGCTGCGCCCAACTGACCGTCCAGTCGCCTGCCAAGCACCGCAGCAAAGGTTGAGCGGAAGCCCTCGACAACCTGGCAGGATGGCGCGAAGCACAGCACCAGATCGATCCTGTCTTGCTCAAGCAATCTGCTGGCCAGCTCTGCCGCCATACGTGTCTTGCCGGCACCCGGCGTTGCCTGGCAGAAGAAGTGGGGCGTGGAACTAAAGTGTTCCAACGCCGTGTCGATGCAGCTGAATTGCCAGTCTCGCAGCGATATGGTCATCGTGCGGCGGCAAGCGTCTTGATCGTTTTCTCGATGGCGCGGAGATGGCCTAGCAGGCGCGAGCTGCGGTCTCTAGCGTCCAGATAATCGCCCTCGACCTTGTCGCGGAGATGCGGCATATCATCCAGAAGCAACTTATATCGCTCTGCTTCGCCCATCGAAGACAGGAAGTCCAACCGGATCTCTTTGTAGAGCGCTTCTAAGTTCTCATCTGCTTCAGGCGATGGTTTAAGCGGTGCGGTCGCACAATTGAACACTGCTGGCTCCTGATCAGGATCACAGGCAGTGTTGAGGCTGTTCTCAAAACCGTTGTCGATCAGATCCAGTTGCAGATGCGCAGGAATTGGCTGCAGGTGGTAGACCTGTCCTCGAACACGGCGGTCCTTATCGAGCACAACCCAGCCCATGCGCAGCAATCGGCGGATCTGCTCATACACGTAGCGGCGCACATCTGCGACACGGAAATTCATACCGACCAGGTTTTTGGCATAGGCATCGCGCAGTTCACGGATAGTGAACTTTGTGCGCCCTTCCTCCTGAAGCAGCTCATACAGACGCCTGTCGAAGATAAACGAGGCCGATTTCATTGA
>JAIERD010000079.1 GCA_019747155.1 Pseudomonadaceae bacterium | reverse complement strand
TTTGGGATGGCGCAGGACGGCGAGCATTTCCCCGGATTTTTCCGCCAGCTCAACCCGCGCCACCTGCGCCGGCGTGAGCATCAGCGACAGGCTGGAGAAGTTCATGTTGAAACCGTCGGGCGTGCTCTTGTCGTAGTAGTTCTCGTACTTGTGGCCGCTGGCATCTTCGCGTCCCGCAGCCAGCACGATGATGTCTTCGAGGATGTTGATCACCACGTCGTCGGCATAGTTGGGCTGCTTTTGCAGGCCGATATCGCCGGCGGCAAAACTGCCCAGCAGGTCGATGTGGTCGCCGGGGCGCAACATGCCGTCGAAGGAATTGATCTTGCTGATTTTGACCGTCTTGACCCGCTTGCCCAGCTCGACGTTCTCCGAGAAGCGCGAGACGCGTTCCTGCTCCACGGCATCCCAGCTGATGGGCCGCCCGCGTTGCAGCGGCGCAACCGTCATGCGGCCTTCAAGCTTGGGCCAGTCCTCGGCCAGAACGACATTGGAGGCTAGGTAGTCACTTGGCACATCCAGGGTGGCGACCAGCTCCGGGGTCAGCACCTGGGCCTTGGCAATGTCTGCCCGTGGCACGACCACCGTGACTTTTTTCTCCACCGGCGGCCGATAGGCGTCGCGGTACTGGGCTTCCTTGGATTTCAGGTACATCCAGCCCATGGCCCCTGCGAGTACGCCACATGCCACCGCGATGATCAGCAGTTTTTTTCCTGATACAGATGACATGTAGCTCCCTAGTGCAAAAAATGCTGCCCGCGTAGGCGCGCAGTGGTTGATCGGTTTCTCGTCTGGTTTTTCTACGTTCTGCAGCTGTTCCGGTGTGACTGGCTTGGGTCGTGGGTGCGCATCAATTGCGTCGCAGCGACCACTGCGCCCCTATGACTGGATCGTTAATTTGCAGCACGGAGAAGCGTGCCTTGCAGGCATCCGCCGTGCTGTCCACATAGCTGAGCTGGGCGTCGGGTGCGCTGAACTGGCCATACACATTGGAGCCAATCGCCACGCTGGCGCCTGCTGCCGGTAACGGGCTGACCTGCGTGGCGGCCCAGCCATAGCTGCGCACGATGCACAGTGAGTGGTCGCTCCAGGCCGCCTGGGTCGCCGGAGTGAGGTAGAGGCTGACCAGCTCGCCGATGATTTTGCTGGCGCTGGTGAATGTGCCGCTGGTGCTGATCAGCGCATCGCTTTTGGCATACACCAGGCCGGCGGCTTCGTAGCCGGCGACGAAGGTTTTGCCATCGGGGGCGTACATCAGCACGTCACGGGTAGCGATGGGCGTCAGCCCTGCAGGTTGTTTGAGCAACGCCTTGCCGGTGACGGCGTTGTAGTATTTGTTGCGGTCCAGGTAGGCAAAACCCACCACCTCGCCACTGCTGTTGGCCAGTGCTTGCAGCACCAGGGGCTTGCCACTGCTGTCGATAAAGACTGCGTTGAAGCTGAAGCCGGAGTAGAGCGTCTTGCCATCCGCATCAACCAGACTGCTGTTGCCGAGCGCATCGAGGTTGTAGGTGGCGAGCACATTGCCATTGGCATCGACCAGTTGGTTGTTCACCAGGCGGCCCAGGGACAGGCCGTTAGCGTCATACACCTCGGTCAGTGTTGCGAGCGCATCGTTGGCGGGCAGTTCCGGCTCGGTCGGCGGTGGCAATTCAGGCTGGCCGTCATCGAACGTGTCCTCCGGGCTTGGCTGGTGAATCCGCACGGCTTCGTTGTTGTACAGCTGAACCTTGTTCATTTCGCTGGAGTAGCTTTTGTAGCTGCTGCGCACGTTGTCGAACAAGCGCTCGACATCATTGCCGGCCAGCATCAGCGCCGCACCGGTGACGCCGAGCACCACTAGGTACTCGGTCATGGATTGTCCGCGCTGGGCCTTCATCAGCGGTCCATCCGGTTGACCAGGATCTGGGTCTTGTCCTGATGGCGTAACAGACCCACCGTCATCAGCTCACGCTCACGGCTGTAGCTGAGCACCACGCCGTTGGCCTGCTGGCTGCGCTGTTCCAGGTTCCAGCCTTGCTGCTTGAGTTCGGTTTCGTACCACTGGGCGGTGGTGTTCATGTCTTCTTCATTGAGCAGCAGTACCAGGCGGCCTTGGCGAATATCGTCATCGCTGCGCATGTCACTGATCACCTGGGCGCCTGGCGGCACCGGCATGCCGTCGCCCAGCACTTGAGTCGCGACAGCACTTGCCGGTGGGTTGGTGATGACCAGTTGACCGTAGCTGTAACGGTCGTTCTGCTGCTTTACCTGAATCATCATCATGCACTGTTGATTGATGTGCAGGATCTGCTCCCAACCGTTGAACGCCGAGAAGTCGACCTCATCTGCCCAGGCCTTGGCGTAAAAATCTTTGACTGCCGCGAGGTCGGCGGGCACGCGAAAGCTGCGTCCGGCCATGGGGATCTGGTTCCACTGAATATTGCTGCCAATACTGGCGACCAGCATGTCCGGCATCAGGGGGAAGTCGTCGTAGTCACACTCGGCCCGCGCCCAATTGGCAGCCAGTAACAAGGTGAGGAAGAGCATCGGGATAGTTTTCATAGGCTTATTCGAAGTAGCAGAACCCGGTGCTGTTGGTGCATTTGGCCGGCTCATCGGGAATTGGCTCGATGCCGACATAGTCGAACTCGACATCCTTGAATGAGGGTTCGAAGATGCCGATGGTCGAGATGATGGTTTCGATCAGTGGATTGCTGAGCATGGTGCCGACGGCAAAATCGTCGGCGCGTTCTTTGAAATGATGATCGCCCTGGGCGTTCCAGCCGTCGGCGAGTACCGCGGACTGGGCGCGAATGTTCAGCTGCTTGTCCAGGGTTCCGCCGAACAGTGGCTTACTGCCTAAGCGGCTGCCGGCCATGGCGACGGGGATCAGGATGCTGGGGTTGTAGAAGTTCTCGGTCTCGTGGGCCACTTGCAGAAAGTCGTCATCCTTGGCGATTTTCAGGAAACTCAGCACTTTCATCACGCCGCCCATGGCGTCGTTGTAAATGCCGATGACGTCGTAGCTATGGGACGGCGTGTCCTCTGCGCTCAGGCTGGAGTTGCTCGGCATGCTGCCAGTGGCCATCATCGGCTTGGCTCCGCCACCGTGCGTCCAGTGCCACAGCGTATGGTTGCTGCTGGTGTTGGCGTTGCCGTCGATGTCAGCGGCAGTGAATGGCTGGATCGCCGCCGAGTAGGACATCAGGCGTTTTTCCGCGCTTTTCAATATCGCCTCGTTGCCGCGCTGGGCGGTATCGCCGTCTTCGGTCTCGCCCGGTATTTTGTTGGTGTCAAACCAGACGGTGCGCTCCCAGGCCACATAGCGCGCTACCTCTTGGGCGGTGTAAGCCATGTCGGCCAGCTTGGCCACCACCGGCACCAGCACGAACAGCAGCAACACCCCGCCCGCGACCATTACGATGAATTCCGCCATGGCTTGGCCGTGCATGCGGGCTCTGCAAATAGGGCTGGTCATGGTTATTTCACCAGCCCGGAGACAGCGCCGCTGGCAGAGGTCGTGACCGTATCGACGAACTTGTCGAGCACCGGTTTGACTGGGCCACTGATGACGGACGGCAGTTTGGCGATCAGCCGATCCTTGCCCGGCTCGATAAGTTTTTTCAGGCCCAGGTCGAGCACCGCACCAACAATGGCTGAGGTGCTGGCGCCAGCTTGCAGGCCCAGCACAGCCATCAGATCGATCTGCCCGGCGGCAATCATCTGCACCACACGGCTCGGTTCGCGCAGTCGGGCATCCCAGAAGGGGCTGAACTGATTGGGGGTTTCGATGCGACCGGGTGGTGGGGCGAAATAGGATTCCGCAGAGGCGATGGTCATCATGTTGTCGGGGCCGCCCCACAACGATGACAGCGCGTTGTCGTGTACGCCTTGGGTGTCGAGGGCAAACTTGCCGGTGTCCAGGCCGAGGCTGGCAGGGTTGTCGCTGGTGCGCAGGCTGCCCAGCGGTTTGGCCACCGCCACGGTAAATTCGTTGCTGGTGCCACGGCCCTGATAATCGCGGCCGAGGCTGAAGAATGACGGCGCGCCGCCATAGCCGGTGCTGACGTCCTCCGCCTGATTGGCGCCGAAAGCGCCCAGCGTGTTACCCCATATCCAGGTTGCCGCATGCACGGTTTGCATGGTTTCGCCGTAGGGGCGCGGGCTTCCGGGCGGCGTATTTTGCGTGGGGCTGCCCCACTGCGAACCAACCAGAAACTGATCGCCAGCCTTGGCCACTATCTGGTGCGTACCGCCGCCCAGTGGCAGACCCAGGTCGAAGCCGAAGTCGGTGTCGAGAATGGTGATGCAGCCGACCAGCGGCAGACAGGCTTCGATCTCCAGTGACACGTCAAGTTTGAAACCGAGCGAGCTGAAGTCGACCGAGGTCCAGCCATAGCGCGGGATGCCTTTACCGCCGGCAGCCGTGCTTTGCGGGTTATAGACATAGGCGGTGCCGCCATTGTTGAACACGCCCACTTCAAGGTTGAAGCCCAGCTTTATGTTGATTACGCCGAGGTAAATCGGAATTTCCGGCACGCCAAAGCTGACGCTCGCATCAAAGTTGCGGGCATCCAGCCAGTCGTTGCGGTTGCTGTTCATGATCGCCGCATATTGGCGGCCTGCCGTGCGCGCGGCGCTGTTGTCGGCATTCTGGGCGTTGCTGCTGTCGTATTGTTCCGGCGCGGTGTTAACCAGCATGGTCGAGGGGGTAAGGCTGCCGAGAAAGTCGGCAACAAAGTCTTCGGCTGAGGTCGCGCCGCCACCTGCGGCCGCACTGGCACCTTTCGCCTGGCTGACCAGGCTGTTCAGATTCAGGTCACTGGCGAAGTAGGTCAGGATGAAGTTCTGCGCCAGCAACAGGTGGCTGAGGGTGACGACTTTCAGGTCGTCGTTGGTGCCCGGCATCTCGTGACGATCAACAATTTCTAACGGTGCAGTGAACTGCGCTTCCAGGGTGGCCACCGCAAAAATCTTCTGGAAGAAGCCCATCACCAAATTGAAGCTGGAAATCACATCGGGGTAGATGCCGAGCAGCGGTTTAGCCACGGTGCCCGTGACATTGCCGAGAATCTGATAGGGCAGCGTGATGGTCGACAGTACGTCGCTGATTGTCGGCTTGGGGGAGGGTGGTGCGATGGGTATCTGGTACACCGGAAAGGTATTCACCCAGCGTGGGATATTGGCGTAGCGCTTGGACCAGGACATCAACGCGACCACCTGGCCGACCGACATCTCGTTGGCGACGATGGCGCGGTTGGTATAGGCGATCAGGTTCTGGTGGCGGGCAAACAGCTTGGCTTGCGAATAGGCCGCAGCGTCGGCGGCGTTCTCGACCTGCACACGGTCACGGGTCAGCACCCCGTGGTTGTACATCAGAATCAGGCCGATCAGGGCGACGCCGATAAAGAACAGGCCAAAGACCATGGCCTGTCCCGACTGCCGGCGCCCGTTCACCGCCTTGGATGCCTGGCGCTTATTACTTGCGTTCGTCTTGCTTGAAGCTGCTCAGGTTGTGTTTGGCACCGGCCGCCGTCTGGGCTTCGGTGCCTGTTGTGGCGGCCGCTTGCTTGGCTTCGCCACCGCCCAGTTCGGCGGCCATGTCACCGACCTGCTCGCGTACGGTACTGCCGAACAGGTTGTAAACCACAATGGCCGAGATCGCGATCAGGGCCACAATGATGATGTATTCGGTCATGCCTTGGCCCAACTGACGAGCGCGCGACTTAATTGTCATGGTGCTTCCTCTGGACTGTGCCGAGTGTGCTTCTGGTTGATGGTTACTTACGTGGCCACTGACTGGCCTGCGGCGGTGATCGGCGTTTTGCCACAAGCGCCTTTCTTGTGACGGCGATGCTAAGCGAGGGCGACTCGAGTCGTATGTCCCCATTTATAGCTACAAATAAGCTGTCGCCTTAATTTATTAAGGCAATATCGCCGAGGTACCTGCGTTATTATCGCGGCAATGAACTCGTCTCATTCAGGGTCAATATGCGCAGCGAAAATGACAGCATGCCGATTCGAGTGATCTTGGTTGAGGATGATGTAGCGTTTCAGCAAGCACTACTGCATACCTTCAGCACCGCGCCAGATATGCAGCTGGTGGCCGTATTAAGCACACGAGTTGAAGGTTTAAATATCCTCGAACATGCGCCGGCGGATGTTCTTTTGGTTGATTTAGGGTTGCCGGACGGTTCGGGGATAGATGTAATTCGTGCCGCGCATGCCAAATGGCCAGATTGCAACATCATGGTCAGTACCGTTTTTGGCGATGAGATGCATGTAATGCAGTCGCTTGAGGCGGGTGCGACGGGCTATTTGCTTAAAGACAGCAGTACAGCCAGCATTGCCGCAGAAATCCGCAGCCTGCATCAAGGCGGCAGCCCGATCAGCCCGCTCATCGCCCGCCAAATACTCATGCGCTTTCGCCAACAAGACACCTCACCGCCCTTGGTAGAAACTTTACCGAACGCTCCCCGAGCGCGGTTGTCCACACGAGAGCAGCAGGTACTGGAGTACATAACCAAAGGCTTTAATTCGGATGAGATTGCTGGATTGATGTGCGTATCGCGGCATACTGTTTTGACCTTTGTACGCCGAATTTATAAGAAGCTTGAAGTCAGTTCGAAAACAGAAGCGATATACGAAGCGCGCAGCCAGGGGTTACTAGGTGCCTAAGCAATGGCTGGGGATCTTTTTTCTGACGATTACGTTGCAAGTTATATTCACGTCTGCAGCTGCTGCGACAGAATCACCATCGCATATTACTACCGCGCAAATACTGAATATCGCCGGGCATGGTTATAGCGCACCTCCCCAGGCGGTTAACGAAGCACTGCTGCCCAATGACTGGGTTGCCGTTGAACTTC
>JAIERD010000211.1 GCA_019747155.1 Pseudomonadaceae bacterium | reverse complement strand
GTACGTCGCTGGCGGCCAGGTCGAGCAACTCGCGGGTCACTTGGTAGGGTGCGAAGAGCTTCAGGCGTTTGGCGGTTTCTTCTTCCTGGCCCATTGAGGTCCAGACGTCGGTGCTCACCAGATGGGCGTCGGCTACGGCTAGGCGTGGATCGCGCAGCACCTGCACCCGTTCGCCGGCCATGGCCAGAAAACGCGGGTCCGGCTCGTAACCCTCGGGGCAGGCGACGCGCAACTGGAAGTCGAACTGCAGGGCGGCTTCGATATAGCTGTTGCACATATTGTTGCCGTCGCCAATCCAGGCCACGGTTTTGCCCTGGATGCTGCCGCGCTGTTCAAAGAAGGTTTGCATGTCGGCCAGCAGCTGGCAGGGGTGTAGGTCGTCGGACAGCCCGTTGATCACCGGTACCCGCGAGTGGGCGGCAAATTCGGTCAGGGTGCTGTGGGCGAAGGTGCGGATCATCACCGCGTCGAGCATGCTCGACATCACGATGGCGGCGTCGCTGACGGGCTCGCCACGGCCTAGCTGAGTGTCGCGCGGCGAGAGAAAAATCGCCTGGCCGCCCAGTTGGATCATCCCGGCTTCAAACGACAGGCGGGTGCGGGTCGAGGCTTTTTCGAAAATCATCCCGAGCACGCGGTTTTTCAACGGCTCGAACAACACGCCACGGTTACGCAGGGCTTTCAGTTCGATACCACGGCGAATCAGGCTGCTCAACTCTGCGGGGGTACAGTCCAGCAGTGAGAGAAAGTGCCTTGCGCTCATCATTAACTACCTTAATTACTACAGCTCGCTGGCGCCAAAATTAGGTTTTCACGAAACAAACCACAGGCGCCAACGGCGCGGGCCGCACAGTGCGGCGAATAGGGAAGGGCGCGATCTTATAAGGAAATGTCGCGCAGTTCTACCGGGCGTCTTCAGTTGCGCGGCTTGTAGGGGTTTTGCTCTTAGGCCTGTACCAATTCCGTACCATTTGGCCTGTTTTCCAGCTTATGCAGCTCGGCCCAGTCAGATGTCGAATTGAGCCACCTTGCGTAGGTGGAAAGGAGCATTTGTACACTGTGGCCTAGCTGGTTGGCAATAAATGCCGGGTTCATGCCAGCCATGAGACACATCGTTGCATAGGTGTGGCGGGCATCGTACTGCCTGCGAATGCGAATACCAAGCGCACGCAGTGCTAGGTTGAAATACTTCCTCGGCGTAGTGTCCGTGTGAATCCAGTCAGCTCCGCCGGCCAGAATTGCCGGCGCAAAAACGAAAGCACTCCTGGCCATGGTCAGTGCCTTCGCCTCACTAAGGGCATGCAGCGCCCTGTCATTCAGCAGCACATGCCGGTTGTTCTTGGTCTTTACGCGGTCGTGAATTGCGCCGTCGACTACCACCCGGCAAACGTGTGCGCTCCTCGCGTTAAAGTCTATCTCCTCCCAGCGTAACCCCATCAGCTCGCCCGGCCGCATACCGGTAAAAAATGCGAACTCGAAGTAGCAGGCGTATATCCGCGTTAGCCCTTTCAGCTTGCCGTACAGGTGCGAAATGATCTGTTCGGCTTCATCCCGCGTGAACGGATCGACCACCTTTTTGGCGACTCGCGGCCGCTGGATGGACGCCACCGGGTTGCGCGCAATCACTGCATCCATAACTGCGGCCTTGAACACCGCCGACAACTTGTCACAGGCATTGCGCCGCACGCCGGCCGACGACCAAGGCGTCTCTGCCACCACCTTGCGCACGTCTGCCGAACTGATTTCATCAATGCGGCGCGTGGCAAAGTTGATCATCCAGTACAGGTTGAGCGTGCTTTTATAGTTCGCCCGGGTTGAATCAACGATGTCCCGACTGTTCAGCCAGATTTGCGCAAATTCGCCGAAGGTGGGGGTTAGGCGTGAGAGGGCATAGCTTGAGCTGGGGAATAGCTCGGCGTACTTGTCGTCTGTCATCACTCCGAGCTTGATCAGTTGCTTTACCTGAGTTCTAAGACTTGAGGCCTGGCCGATCCCCGTGGCGGTCGGCGAAACGGCAAGGGTTTCGCAACGCCGATGCTTCCAAGTGAAGCGGATGCGGACTGCGTTACCGACGACTTCGACGCCCTCGGGGAGTGCCACAGACTTTCTGCCCATTCGTCGTATCTCCTGATGCTGTAGGTAACGCGCCCGTCGATTACATCCCACACACCGCGCGGGATCACGCCTCGCTCACGCTTGCGTTGTAGGGCCTTTGTTGTTGTGCCGATCATCTCGGCCATGCGGACCTCGAGCACCTTGTCGTGACCCGACTGCTGGAGCTGCTTTGCTGCGCTCATCTTGATTGCCTCCTGGCGCCAGTGGCCGGAGCTGAAAAATGATCGCGTAGACGGTCGATAGCGCCGCGATCAGGGTTCCGGTAATTAAGCACCCACTCTGGAAATGTGGTCAGCCTGCCTCCCTTCGTTGCCTGTACTCGCGTTCCGATATCAGGTTGGTTTGGGAAAGACTCGCTGTACTCATGGAGCAGGGCAGCCATGCGTTTTTGCCACTCATCTGGCATGGCCTCCATCAGTACGCGGGGCAGCACGGCGAAGCTGGAGTAGGAAAGACCAAACCAGCATTGCAGGTCTTGGCGGTAGTCATGTTTCACCGGTAACTCCTTGGCGCACAGCGCATCTATGTGGCGGGCTGTTGCTGATGACTGCATGCTCATGCCGCTTGCTCCTCTGCTTGAATCGCTGAAGAAAACACCACGCTCAGGCCGACTTGCCGGGCGACGCTGCGCTCGAGCGTTGCGCCCTTCGAGTCAGCCCACCCAGGCATCAGGGCAACGCAGTCGCAGGTCAGCATCTGGCGCAGGCCGATGCGCAGATATGCCTCCCAGGTTCCGCAGGGTGGTGCCTCGTTCTCGGCTGGGCTCTCAACGTGATAGCCGAGGGCGCGGAGACGGGCAGCCTCGGCATGGAAGGCTGGGTAGTTGAAGTCGGTGAAGCCGGTCATAGGGCCGGCAAGGTAGAGGCGCTGCTTGGGCGTGATGCGGTTTTCTGTGGGCATGGCAATACCTCGCCGATCGCGTCACGACCGGAAGTGGTGTCAATAGGAAGGGTGGAAAACCCACAAGAGGAATTCGTTTGGCGCGTCGTAGACGATCGAGCATTACGGTCAGCGCATCGTTGACTTGACCGATCATCTAAACGAGAGCGTTACCGCATGAAACGAGTTATCGAAGAGCTGTTGTTTCAAATGTTGGCCGACCAGGTGATGGCGTTTGTTTGCCACCTGATCGAATGGCTCAGCACCGTGCCTTGGCGGGTGTGGATTGCGTGATTCAGGCAGCCACTGCCTGGCGCTCCACTGCACGCCATGGGTCATTCGCTCGAGCAATCGCCGCCATCGGTGGAGGGCTCACGCTGTTGCCGCACATGTGCACCTGCTGAGATTTGGTGAACGTCTTGCCGTCGGCACCATGGCTGATGACGTAGTCGGAAGGGAAGCCCTGAGCCTTGTATAGCTCAGACGGTTGCAGCATCCGCAGGCAAATATCAACGATCACATAGGGCGTGCCCTTGATCGTCACGGTGACTAAGCCAAGGCGATCTTTGGTGGTTATGGTTGGTGCTGGGTCGCCAGCTCCGCTCACGTTCTCGGTGCCGTAGTAGCTGATCAGGAAGGCCGCGACCCGCAGCGCACCGGCTTCAACCTCTGGCGAAAGCTGAAACTCGACCAGCGAGCTTTTGCCACCACCTCCGGCGGTGATGGTAGGTGCTGGCTCGTCCAGGGCCTGCCCGATGCTGGCGCCGAACTGGCGCGCCATGAATGCGGTGACCAGTTGCTGCTGACTGCCGGTGTTGGTCGCCGTGGTCATTGGCTCGCCCATACCCTTTGCGTGGGTGGTGTTGAAGCCGCCATTCATCTGCGCCATGAAGGCTGTATCAATTTCTCGCTTGACGGTAGCTGGTGCGATGATCGGGCTGGCCATGGCGAATGACCCGCCGCGTGGCCAGCTGGTGACCGTGCGCAGCGGCTCATGCGCTGACTGCGCAAGCTCGCCTGACCAGTTAGCGATCGGCACAATAAATGGGCTGACCGAATCAATAACGAACTTCTGCATGCCCTTGGCGATTCGCCGCAGCGTGGCAGGCGCGAGATCCTTCTTGCGGCCAAAAATGCTTTGGCTTGGGATTGTCCAGTCGATGCACTCGGCGGCGGTGCGCCATTTCTGCTGACCTTTGGCTGGGTGTTTGGCGTGGGTTGCCTCCGGCCAAACAATGTCCTGGCCATCGCAGCGAGCGATCATGAACAGGCGCGCCCGGCTTGTCGGTGCTCCGAAGTCGCAGGCTTTGATCACGCGCCACTCAACGGCATAGCCCAGGCGCTGAAGCTCGGCAACGAACGTCGCCCAGGTTTGCCCGCGGCGCTTCGGGTTCGGTACCAGGAATTGATTACTGACTGGCACCTGCTCCTGGGGGGCGGCTACCCGGTTGATCATTTTCCCCGGCTTCGTCGGATGTGGTACCAGGTCAAGAGTCACTACCCGGCCAGTGGCCTTGCAGCGCTTGGCGATCAGCGGACCCCACTGAAGGATCTGCTTCACGTTTTCCAGGCTGATAACTCGGGGCTTCTTCTTGCCGCCCCACTTCAGGCCGATCCACGACAGGTTGCGGATCTCGCGTTTGCGCGGCTGGCCGCCGGCCGCCTGGCTGTGATGGGTGCAGTCGGGGCTCATGTGAAACCAGCCGACCGCCTTGCCGCCGCACTCGGTATCAGGATCACCCTCAAACACGTCGGTGGTGTAGTGCACAGCATGCCGGTGGTTGATGGTGTGCATGCTGATCGCGCTGGCGCTGTGGTTTTTGGCGACATTCACCGCGCGACCCAAGCCAATCTCCAGTCCGGTACCGGCTCCGCCACCACCGCAGAAGAAGTCGACAACGATCTCATCGTCCTGAGTGTTGAATCCGAGTCCGTATTGAGTTTTGAAATCGAAGGGGTGCTTCTTCTGATATGCGGACATAGGTGGTCCTCGCCAGGGTGGCGTGCGTGGAAAGGTTGGGGGTGGTTATCGCTTCGGGTAGGTCTTGGTCAGAGCGCCATTTACTGCATGGCCGCGCTTAAGGATCAGTCGCGCCAGCTTCGCGCGGTCTTTCTCACTGTGGCTTGCCTGAGTGAGCAGGCCGAAGTAACTGTTGGCGGTTTCGCGCAGATCCTCGGGCGGCGACGCGGCTGTGCGTGTCAGCGCCTGGGCAACTGACCGCTTCCGGGTGGTACGCCGCCACGGCTTGATCACATGCCCAACGAAGTCAACGCCGCGATCTACCGGCTGCAGGATGGTTTTGCTCGGGTTGAGCCGTGCGCCCAGCGTGGCAAGGTATTGCTCGATCTGCTCTCGCCAGGCGTTCAGCTGCTGGGGCGACTCATGCAGCAGCACGAAGTCATCGACGTAGCGCACGTAATGCTTGCAGCGCAGGCGGTGTTTGACGAACTGATCCAGGCCATTCAGATAGACGTTGGCGAAGAACTGCGATGACAAGTTGCCGATGGGCAGCCCGAGGTGTTCAGGCTGCGCGGTCAGACGTTTGTGCTGCGGAACCAGGTTGAACAGTTTGCGCGGGCTGCGCACTTCGAAGTTGGTGCGCGGGTCGTGCATCAGGATCTGCGTGGCCAGGGCCAGCCACCAAGGCTCAGTGATCTTGGCGGCCAGTTGCTGGGCCAGCACCTGCTTGTCGATGGCGACGAAGAAGTTTGCCAAGTCGAGCTTCAGGTAGAAAACTGGTTTCGACCAGTTCTGGCTGGCACTGCGAATCTTTGCATCAAGGCGCTCGGCGGCGTACAGCGTGCCGCGCCCAGGAATGCAGGCGCAACTGTCCACTGTGAAGCTGGCGTAGAAGCGCGGGGCCACATGGTTGTACAGCAGGTGGTGGACGATACGGTCTCGAAAGTCCGCCGCCCACACCTCCCGAGCCTTGGGCCGGGTAACCACAAAGCAAATCGAACGGCCCGGCCGGTAGGTGCCGGCAATCAGGTCGTCGTGTAGTCGGATAAGGTTCTGCTCCAGATTCATTTCGAAGGCCAGCGCGCTGGCGCTGTTGCGCTTTGAGCGCCGGCAGTCGTAGTAAGCCTGGACTAAATCGCAGAACGGGTAGGGTGCAACAGTCGAATCTGCGGACGGGGCGGACGCGAAGCTCGTTGTTCTTGTCGTTGTTGTTCTGATTGCCATCATCGAAGTTCATGTTGAATGCGTTGTTGGCGGAGCGCTGCGACCTATCGTGCTATCTACGTCGCCGAGCCGAAGGCAAAGCCGATCAGCAAGGAAACTGCGCGAGACCTACGCGGACGCTTTAGACCGGCGGTATCTCTGATGCGCATGGCGGTGGCCCAAGGGCCAGCGGCACGACCAGATTCAAATCGCACAGACCTGAAGGCCGTGACCTTCAGATAGCGGGCGCGGTTGCGGTGGAGCGGTTCCAGGCGTTGGCCTGCTTGCCGATGGACGCGGTGACAAGGATCGCCGCCGCATGCTGCGGGATGCTGATAAAGCGCTTTTCTTTGAACAGCCGCAGCAGGAACTCAATCACCTGAATGCGCTCAACCAGTGAGCCTAGGTGCGGGCGCTTGTCCTTCGCTGCGTTCGCTCGAGCAATCAGCACCATCACCTCGATACACTCGTCTCTGACCTTGGCGCCAAGCCCAGCCTTGAAGTCGCGCGGGATGTTCCGCGTTATGTCAGTGGCCATGCTCAGCAGGTCAAAGGCGGCTTTGTGAATCGGCAAATCCGTGTGCATGGCCATTCGGCAAGGTTTCCCAAAAGCACCGGCCGCAAGCGGCCGGATTAAATGAACAAATTAATCAATGATCAATTCACTGCGGACGGGGCGGAC
>JAIERD010000041.1 GCA_019747155.1 Pseudomonadaceae bacterium | reverse complement strand
TGCCTTTGCAGTCGCTGTTGTTGTCGCGCCAAAACACCTTAACCCCGGCGCGCTGCAACACATCCAAAACGCCTTCGTGGGTCTTGCCTTTTTTGTCACTGAAATCTTTGCGCGGGAACACTGAGAACATGCACGGCACCGACACCGCCGTTGAGGTGCCGCACGAATGCACGCCGGTGAAGTTGAGAATATCCTGTTGCTTAAGTTCGGGATTGGTCTCGCGGCCGTAGCCATTGAGCGCAAAGTGATCGGCGCGGGCGGTTTCGCCAACGACAAAAATCACCAGCGACTTTTTCGGCCGCGCGGCCAGCTCTGCGCCGCTCTTGCTGTCCAGTCCGATCTGTTGCAGCACCAGGCTTTCTTTGCTGCCAAAGCGCTGTTTGGCGTATTTACTGACGGCGTAGATGTAGTTGGTGGGGTTGATGTAATGGGTCAGTTTGTCTTCGTCGCGAAAAATCGGCGCATAGGTGGAGTAAAAACTGCCAACCATCACCGCCACTGTCACCAAGCAGGCGGCGATCATCACCAATTTGTGCAGCAAGCCACGAAAAAACGGCGGGTAATGCACCGGCAAACGCCAGATCAGAATTGCCGGCAACACCCCCAGCACCAGCAAGTAACCAAACAGCCGCGCACTCAGCAGCGCACCCGCCTCGCCCGGATTAGTCTCAAAGATGTTTTGCACCATCACGGTATCAATCGAAACACCGTAGCTACCCATAAAATAGGTGGCGCTGGCTGAACACAGCAGCAACAGGATTAGCGCCGGTTTAAGCAGGTATTTAAAAGACACCAAGGTCAGCAGCAAGCTGATAAATGCCACCATAAACAGTGCAAAAGAAGCATAAAATGCCGCAGCTTTTAGACCGTCGAGCGGCACCAAGGCGTGTAGCGCCTGCCAGGTTGCGGCGTTATAAAACAGCACCAACGCCAGCGCCACATACACCAGCAAACGCGCCGGGCTGATTGGCCCGGTTTTCAAGGCTGAAACCAGCCGCCACTTACCTACTGCCATGCAACTGCACTCCACTGTGCGTAACTGAATAATTTGCCCACTCACATGGCGGGCAAGACTATCCGTTACCGGGTCAAAAAAACGTAAAGATGCCAAACCTTTCACGTTTATTTAACCGCTACTTGGCAACACTGCCGCCCGCTGCAGCTTCTTATAAAATCACCTACAGCCGAGTATTTATGCCGCACACAGCCAATCAACGCCCCACCCTCCTGGCCACTTGGCGCTGGCCTGCCCTGCTCGGCCTGCACCTCGGCGCTGCCCTGCTGCTGGCCAGCTGGTTGTGGCCAGCCGGCCAAGCATTTTGGGCGCAGCTCGACAACGCCACCTTTGCGCTGCTCAACGGCTCCCTCGCACCTCAATCCTTATGGTCCGGCGTCTGGGCGATTGCCAGCCTGCGTCTGTTTGATCTGCTGGCCGCCGGGCTGATGCTTGCCCTGTTAATCCGCAAAGACTGGTTGTTTGATCAGGCCGAGCGCTGGCAAGCGCTGTTTACCTTTATCGCTCTGCTGGCGATCTTGCTGGTGATCCGCGTGCTGTTTGCCAAGCTTGCCAATGCCTTTGGCTGGCAGCACAGCAGCCCATCGCTACAGGTGCTTGGCAGTGTGCGTCTGAGCGAGCAATACCCTTGGCTAACCGAACACCTTGACCTCAAGGACGCCTCCAAACGCAGCTTTCCCGGTGACCACGCTTCGGTGTTGATGCTGTGGGGCGCATTTATGGCGCTGTTCGCTCGGCGCGCTAAACTCGCTTTGGTGCTCGGCCTAACCACCCTGCTGATGTTGCCGCGCCTGTTTGCCGGTGCCCACTGGCTGAGCGACGACCTGGTTGGCGGCGTGATTTTGACCGCGCTGGCATTCGCCTGGGGCTACTGCACCCCCTTGGCCGGCCTGCTCGCCAGCGCCATGCAACGCCTGGCCGCCCCCCTACTGAAACGCCTGCCGAGCTGGATCTAAGGAGATAGACCATGCAACAACACAGCATCAACTTGGTACAGGACTCATGGCAAAAGGTTGCCGCCATTGCCCCACAAGCAGCCGAGCTGTTTTATCAAAACCTGTTTGATGCTGATCCCAGCCTGAAACCGCTGTTTAAAGGCGCGATGCCTGAGCAAGGCAAAAAACTCATGCAGATGATCGGCGCCGCCGTCGGCAAGCTGAATGATTTGCCGGCACTGGTGCCGATTCTGCAAGGTTTAGGTAAACGCCATGCCGGCTACGGCGTGGAAGACTCGCACTACCAAACCGTTGGCGCGGCGCTGCTGAAAACCCTGGGCCAAGGCTTGGGTGCGGACTTTACCGAAGAGGTTAAAAACGCTTGGACGGCGGTTTACACGGTTATGGCCGACGTCATGGTTGCCGCCGCAAAACCCTAAAGCCGCTGCAGCGCGCCGCACTTCAGCGGCCGCTGCATCACCAGGTCAGACTGAGCTGACTGTCAAAGCGTCGCTCAATACCGCTCAGCGGGTCGGTAAACTGCAGGCTTTGCGCCAGCAACTTGAGCGGCAAACGGTAGTCATCAATGGCGTCTGCCGCCACCTTTAGCTGCGGGTAGAAAGGGTCATTGCAAATCCCCGCGCCAAGCGCTGCCATATGCACCCGCAACTGATGTTTTTTGCCCGTTACTGGATACAGCGCGTAACGGCACAGATCGCCCCTGTATTCGCGCACCTCGATACAGGTCTCAGTATTGAAGCTGCCAGCCACTTCCCTCATCAGAAAAAACGGCTCGGCACTGGCCAAGCGGCTCTGCCGCAGCTGCGGAAACTGCAACTGCGGCAACGCCGGCGCAATGGCCTCATAGCACTTGGTGATTTGCCGATCCCGAAACAACGCCTGGTAACTGTCGCGCGTTTGCGGATTGGCCGAAAACAACACCAGACCTGCGGTTAAACGATCGATGCGATGGATAGGCACTAACTGCGGATTACCCAGACGCCGAACCAAACGCGCCAACAGGGTTTGCTCGACATAACTGCCGGACGGGGTGACCGGCAGAAAGTGCGGCTTATCGGCTACCACCAGATGCTCATCGGCATACAGGATGGTCTCGACAAAAGGCACTTCGATCTCCTGCGCCACTTCGCGAAAGTACTGCACCCGCAAGCCGACTTTATAGGCCGCAAACGGACCGATCGGCAGACCGTCGGCGCCGAGCACCCGGCCACGAGCCATGCGATCCAGCCAGACCTCGCGGCTGATACTGGCAAAGTGCGCGCACAAGCAATCGAGCACACTGCTCCAGTTGCCTTGCGGCAAGTGCAACGTGCTCGGCCTTGGGCCAACTGGGTTAGGCAATGCGACTGACATGATTCAACTCGGGCTGGAGCAACTTAAGCGCGGAAAACACTGACGATTAAACCGCCGGCTCGGCTTGGTCTTCACCGTCATCGTCATTACTGGCGCAGATGGCGTCCAGGCAACTGATCCGCTGCTCACCGTTGCCGTCATGCAGAGTCCAGCACTGGCTTGCCTCATCCAACTGCGCCGCCAACACCGCCGCAACGCTGAAGCTCCACACCCGGCGCGTGCGGCCATCCATGCACTCTACTTTCAGTAACGGCAACTCTGGCCCGGCAGCCGCTTGCGCAAGCGCCAGAGCCGCCGGTTCAAGGCTGAACTGCCAAGCATGTAGGTCGTTGATTAGCAGCATGTCTGCCGACTGCAGCGCCTCCAGCAGGGAGTTAGGAGTACCGGTCATAGACATCGCCTCGTCAAAATCAAGAGGCGCATGATAAAGGCAGATGTAACGCAGGTCGAATCAGTGCAATAACGGGCGCAAAAGGCATAATTGCCAACGCAATTGCTTTTGCTTATCAGTGCGCATTTTAAACAATCACCGACGCCCGGAAATGGTCAACACTGGTCAGATCCGTGACAATACCAAGCGACTAGCATTAATCTGGCCCAAGCAACAGATCAGCCAACATCTTAGGAACGATTTGTCTTGAGTGGAGTCAAAGTAGTAGCGATTCGGTAGCTTTTTGCCAGCATCGCTTTAATGAACTAACCGGCTTAACATATGCGCCCTATGAAACAGGCTATCTTCTCCAGCCGCACGGCTGACAAATTTGTGGTGCGTTTGCCCGACGGAATGCGTGAGCGCATTGCCGACGTGGCGCGCAATCATCATCGCAGCATGAACTCGGAAATTATCTCGCGCCTTGAGCAGAGCTTGTTTCACGAAGGAGTGATTGGCGGCGGCTCCCCCCTGCAACTTAATAGCGCCGAGCTTTCAATCCACGAGCACGAATTGCTGCAGCGCTTCAGGCAACTGTCACGTCGCCAGCAAAATGCTTTGGTTGCGCTAATTGCTCATGACAGCGAGCTGGCTACTGAAACCATCTAATCATTCAGGCATAAAAAAACCGGCAGAAAATGCCGGTTTTTTTATGCCTGAAACAGCGCCAGCAACGCTCTAGCTGGCGCTCGCTCCAGCGACTACAAAAGAAATATTGTCGCCATCCCCAAGAAAATAAAGAATCCACCGCTGTCGGTGACTGCCGTAATCATCACGCTAGAGCCCATTGCCGGATCACGACCAAGTTTGGCCAGCGTCATGGGAATCAACACTCCCATCAATGCCGCCAACAGCAGGTTGAGTGTCATCGCCCCAGTCATCACCAAGCCGAGCGCTAAATTGTCGTAGAGCAAGAACGACACTAGGCCGATCACGCCACCCCACAGCAACCCATTAACCAAAGAGACGCCCAGCTCTTTGCGCACCAGACGCGACGTATTGCCCGCCCCCATTTGGTCAAGCGCCATGGCCCGCACGATCATGGTGATGGTTTGATTGCCCGAGTTACCACCGATACCTGCAACAATCGGCATCAGCGCAGCCAAGGCCACCAACTTCTCAATCGAGCCATCAAACAAACCAATCACGCGCGAGGCGATAAACGCCGTAATCAGATTCAGTGCCAGCCACGCCCAGCGGTTACGCACCGACTTCCAGACCGAGGCGAAGATGTCTTCTTCCTCGCGCAGACCGGCCATGTTCAGCACTTCGCTTTCACTTTCTTCGCGAATCAGGTCGACCATTTCATCGATGGTCAGACGGCCAATCAGCTTGCCGTTTTTGTCGACCACCGGCGCCGAGATCAGGTCATAACGCTCAAACGCTTGCGCCGCATCATAGGCATCTTCATCCGGGCCAAAGCTCACCGGATCGCTGGCCATCACATCAATTACCCGACGCTCAGGATCATTCACCAGCAGTCGCTTAACCGGCAGCACGCCTTTCAGCACGCCGTTGTAATCGACCACGAAGAGCTTATCGGTGTGTCCTGGCAGCTCCTTGAGCCGGCGCAGGTAGCGCAACACCACTTCAAGACTGACATCCTCACGGATGGTAACCATCTCGAAGTCCATCAAGGCGCCGACTTGATCCTCTTCGTAAGACAACGCCGAACGCACCCGAGCACGCTGCTGCGCGTCGAGGGTTTCCATCAGCTCATGGACGACGTCACGCGGCAACTCTGGTGCCAGGTCGGCCAGCTCGTCGGCGTCCATCTCCTTGGCGGCGGCCAACAGCTCGTGATCGTCCATGTCGGCGATCAGTGTTTCGCGAACCGAGTCGGAAACTTCAAGCAGAATATCGCCGTCGCGCTCAACCTTGACCAGCTGCCAAACAGCCAAACGATCGACTAACGGCAAGGCTTCGAGAATGTGCGCGACGTCAGCCGAGTGCAGCTGATCAAGCCGGCGCTGCAGCTCAGCGAGGTTTTGTCGATGGACTAGGTTTTCAACCAGATCACGATGCTGGCCTTCCTGACGATGCGTCAGGCCTTCGACCAAGCGATGCCGATGCAGCAACTCGACCACCTGGGCCAGTCGTTCCTGCAGGCTTTCTTGCGGTTTTTTTACTTCTACTTCAGTCATGGCGCACTCCACCCCCAGCAGCGGGCACGCCGACGGGGTTCAATCAGTCAATACGCAATTGCGCAATCGAGGTTTAAAGCTACTACTGGGTAAGTCCATGGTGGTATTCCACAAGCCCCGGCGGGGCTGACAGCGCAATGATAACACCGCGTAACTGTCCGGCGCCTGACAAAAACTGGCAATAACAAGCGCTTGTAGCGCACAACAGAGCACTGCAATAGCATTTCTAGTACGACGCCAAACCTCAGATTGAAGGCACCACTGGCAAGCCGCAAAACAACCACTAAGCTGCAAAGCAACCGTCAAGGAGGACGCCCCATGCAAGGACTGCTACGCGCAGCATTTTGCGCAAGCTTGTTTTACTCACCCACCCCAACCCTGGCCGCCAATGTCTACCGCTGCGAAGACGGCAACGGCCATATCACCTTCACCTTGCAAGGCTGTGCGACCAACCAGCAACTGCAGGTGCAAAATGCTGACAACCCAAGACCCGGCAATGGCAAACCCGTGCCACTAGCCAAAAGCAAAAAACAGCCACGGCGCAGCAAGGCACACAAAAGCCAAGAGCAACAATTGGTAGTAGTTGGCGAGCATCAAGATGGTTGTGGCAATCAGCTCACCGGCAGCGCTCGACGCAGCGCAATGATTAGCCATCGTGTGCGCGGCGGCATGACCCTGAAAGATGTCGAAAGCGCCCTAGGCAAGCCCGACAAGATAACCAGCCAAAATGGCCAGATGCGCTATCTGTATCGCGACAAAGAAGGCAACAGCAAGCAGGTGAGCTTTGATGAGAACGGCTGCGTGCGCAGCAAACGCTAGACAAATAAAAAGGGCTTGCATCGCTGCAAGCCCTTTCTTTATTTGGTGCACTCAGGTGGATTCGAACCACCGACCGCTCGGTTCGTAGCCGAGTACTCTATCCAGCTGAGCTATGAGT
>JAIERD010000237.1 GCA_019747155.1 Pseudomonadaceae bacterium | reverse complement strand
ATTCTCAAGGCCGAGCATTCTAGCCTAAAGCGCTTCTCAGGGCACCCGCCGCACGCCAGGCGGATTGCACTGGAGCGCTAGCAGAGAAGCGTGCGACTGTCGAGATATGGCGACCCCAATGCTTTGCGTATACTGCGCCGATGCTTGCCCAAACTTTGTTCCGCTCGCGCTGCTGCCAATGGCTGACAGCGACCGGCTTCCTCCTGCTGCTCAGTGGCTGTGGTGTTGATGATATTCAACCCACCACCCTTGAGCGGGTCAAGGCGGATGGCGTGCTGCGCGTGGTGACCCGTAACAGCCCCGCCACCTACTTTCAGGATCGCAACGGCGAAACCGGGTTTGAGTACGAACTGGTCAAGCGCTTCGCCGAAGATTTAGGCGTTGAGCTGAAAATTGAAACCGCCGACAACCTCGACGACCTGTTCAATCGCCTCAACGCTAAAGACGGCCCCGTGTTAGGCGCCGCCGGGCTGGTGATCAGCCCCGGCCGTCAAGCCCGCGCCAACTTCTCCCACGCGTATATGGATGTCACCCCGCAGGTTATCTACCGCAACGGCGCCAATCGCCCAAGCAGCGTCGCCGATCTGCTCGGCAAACATATAGTGGTGCTCAAGGGCAGCAGCCACGCCGAACAGCTGGCCGCGCTGAAGCTGCAATATCCCCAACTGAGTTACGAGGAGTCCGACGCCGAAGAGGTGGTCGACTTGCTACGGATGGTCGACGAAGGGCAAGTCGATCTGACCCTAGTCGACTCCAACGAGTTGGCGATGAACCAGGTGTACTTCCCCAATGTGCGGGTCGGCTTTGACCTTGGCGATGCCACCAGCGTTGGCTGGGCCGTGGCGCCAGGGGAAGACCACAGTCTGCTGGATGAAGCCAACGCCTTTCTCGACACGGCCAAGGAAAACGGCACTCTGCAACGTTTGAAAGAGCGCTATTACGGCCACGTCGACGTGCTCGGCTATGTCGGCGCCTACACCTTCGCCAAGCACCTGCAGGAACGCTTGCCGCGCTACGAACAGCACTTCCAGCAAGCCGCCAAACCGCTGCAACTGGACTGGCGCCTGCTGGCGGCCATGGGCTATCAAGAGTCGCTGTGGCAGCCCGAGGCCACCTCGAAAACCGGTGTGCGCGGTTTAATGATGCTGACGCAGAACACCGCGCAAGCCATGGGCGTGGTCAATCGTCTGGACGCCAAACAAAGCATTCGCGGCGGCGCCAAATACATCGCGCAAATCAAACAAGAACTGCCCGACAGCCTGCTCGAACCGGATCGCACTTGGTTTGCCCTGGCGGCTTACAACATCGGCGGCGCGCATCTTGAGGACGCGCGCAAACTGGCCAAGGCCGAAGGGCTAAACCCCGACAAGTGGCTGGATGTGAAGAAGATGCTGCCGCGCCTGGCGCAGAAAAAATGGTTCAGCAAAACCCGTTACGGCTATGCCCGAGGCGGCGAGACCGTGCACTTTGTGCAAAACATCCGCCGCTACTACGACATCCTCACCTGGGTGACGCAGCCGCAACTGGAAGACCGCCAGATCGCCGACAACAACCTGCACCTGCCGGGCATCAACAAGACCCCGCCGGCGGAAGTGCTAGCGCCGCTGTAAAAACACTTTACCCACGACTGCTAGAAAACCGATGTCGCAGACTGGACGTAGGGTGGGCTTCAGCCCACCAACTCTTACCTAGAAGCGGTGGGCTAAAGCCCACCCTACGCGCCGTCCTACCGACCTCAGCCCTGCTGGCGACGCGCCTTAAAAAAGGTACTGAGCGCCGCACTGCACTCATCCGCCAACACCCCGCCCTCCACCAGCACCCGATGATTGAGAAAACCCTGGGTGAAGAACTCGCCACGGCTGTGCACCACCCCGGCTTTCGGCTCGGTGGTGCCGTACACCACCCGGGCAATCCGCCCATGCACGATCAGGCCAGCGCACATGCTGCACGGCTCCAGCGTCACATACAGAGTGCTACCGGGCAGGCGGTAATTGGCCAACGCTTTGGCCGCGTCGCGAATGGCGACCATCTCGGCATGGGCGCTGGGGTCGTGGGTGCTGATCGGGCAATTAAAACCACGGCCAATCACCAGCCCATCCTGCACCAGCAACGCGCCCACCGGCACCTCGCCAAGGGCGGCGCCGGCCGCCGCCAAAGCCAAGGCCTCGCGCATAAAGTGCTGGTCTTGGCTGCGGTCGATGATGGTTGGTTTACGCATAAGATGGTCCGTTAACCGCTGCAAAATTGTAGGCTGTACTCGCCGAAGGCAGTACGGCATTGATCGACTGTGAGCCAAAGACTGGCGGACTGTTCTTCCGCTGACTGACGGACTGTTCGCTGCGCTCCTGAGTCCGTCCTACGCCCGCCCGTTCGTGCGCCCGTTTCTAACGGCAACAACCATCAGACGACTTCAATCGCCGCCATCAGCCCAGTTTCCATATGGTCGATGACATGGCAATGGAACATCCAGCTGCCCGGATTATCCGCTACCAAGGCGATGCGGGCGCTTTCGTTTTTGCCCAGTAGATAGGTGTCGGTGAAGTACGGAATCACCTTATGGCGATTGGACGACAACACTTTAAAGCTCATGCCATGCAGATGAATCGGATGCTGATACTGGGCCATATTGCGCAGCTCGAAGATATAACTCTTGCCCAGCTGCAGCTTGGCGATGGGTTTGTCGGCGCAGTTTTTGTTGTTGATATCCCAGGCCTCGCCATTGATCTGCCAATAACTACGCGGCGCGCCGTTGGCGGTGTTTTCCGACAGACTGCCAACCCACTCAAAGCTAAAACGCAGGGTTTCTGCGCTGGCCATGTCTGGCTCGCTGATCGGGTTGGCCGGCAGTGCCGGTGGCCACTCGCTGCCGCCGGAGAGCTGCGGCTGGTCCGTCGCACGCAAGGTCGCCAGCCGCACCGGGCCATTACGCAGGGATAATTCAGTGCCGGCGGCCGGGACTTTCAGGGCCAAATCGATACGCATTCCCGGCCCCAGCCAGTACTCCTTGCCCAGCGGGCGCGGCTCGACCGGATTGCCATCCAGGGCATAAATCCGCGCCTCGCCATCCGGTAAGTTCAGGCGATAGGTCAGGGTGTTATCGACATTCAATAAACGCAGGCGCACCACCTGCCCGGCCGGCAGATCGAGGGTCGGCGCATGCACGCCATTGATGCTCGACAAGCGCCCCGGCGTGCCACCGCGTGCGGCTTCGCGCGGGATGCTGAACGCGCCGAATGCGCCCTGCTCATCCACATGCCAGTTCTTCAGACACAGGGTGCGCTCATGCACGAAGCCGCTCGGCTCGCGCTCCTCAACAATCAACGGGCCGACTAAGCCGCGACCCAATTGCTCACTGCTGGTCATATGCGGGTGATACCAAAAGCTGCCGGCATCCGGCACTTGGAATTGATAGTCAAAATACTCGCCGGGCAACACCGGCAACTGCGAGACGTAAGGCACCCCATCCATCGCCAGCGGCAGCCGAATGCCATGCCAATGAATAGTGGTGGCTATCGGCAGATGGTTGATAAAACGTACCCGCAGCCAGTCGCCTTGGCGCACCCGCAACTCCATGCCCGGCGCCTGTCCGCCATAGGCCCAGGCGGGGGTTTGATGACCAGACACCAGCTCAAGGTCCAGGGGCGCTGCGATCAACTCATAATCATGAGTGTTGCCCGCGCGCGGTCGACCCAACCAATAGCGCACACCACCAGCGCCAAGGCCGACGGCGGTTAAACCGACAAGACCGGCAAGCACTTTTCTACGGGTAAAAGACATGGGTGCAGACTCCTGAATAAGCAAACAGCGCTGGCCCATCAGGCAGGCAGCCAAAGGATATAGATACCCGAAGGGCTGCTTAACCGCGTTAAAGCACAGGTTTGACGGCTATTTAATAGCTATGTAGTCGTTAGGTGTTGCGGGCGATAGGCTTTGCGTAGGGTGGGCTTTAGCCCACCAATATTGCGGCGTTCAAAAGCGGTGGGCTGAAGCCCACCCTACAAAGTCGGCCTTCAATAGTTAACGGGGTATATCGCCTAATTAATTGCCCACAATCGTGCCACAAAACGCCCGCTAGAGCGATGCCGAAGGTCTTACGCAACCGCCCAACAACGCCCGCCAGCCAGAGGTTACTGACCCTCAGTCACACCCGTTACCCGAGCCAACTCGGTGCCTAAATAGCTCAACCACTGCTGCGGGCGACCCAAGTAATGGCTAAGTTCCAGCGCCTGCATGCGACCCTGCGCATCCTCCAGCAGCAAGGTCGGAAAACCCTGGGCGCCGGCTTGCGTCAGCAATATCCGACTCGCATCGATATGCGCTTGCGTCTGCCGCCCGCGCACACTTTGATAGGCGTTGCTGAACTGCGGCAGCGGCAAACCAAGCTCACCAGCCAGCTCCACCAGCACCGGCAAATCGGCAATCCGCCGCCCCTCGACATAGTGCGCATGCTGCACCCGTTGCAGCAGCGCCAGCCCCTGCCCGGCGATGGCTTGGGCGGCAAGAATGGCGCTGATTGGTGGCTCGGAGTCGAGCACCGCGCTCTGATCACTCAGCAAGCCATTGAAATAGCCGTCGCCAAACGGCTGGCCGGACAGCTCGGCAATCCTCCGGTCATGGGGCAACACATAAGCGCGCCACTGCGGGTTGATCGCCCGACGATTGGACCCAGTCAACATGCCCCCGCCGTGTAACTCAATCTCCAGCCCCGGCACGCCAGCCGCTGCCGCCAACAAAGGCGCGGCACCGTAGCACCAGCCACAGAGCGGATCGAACACGTAATGCAAGGTGACGGTTTTCATCGGCACAGCCTTAACGGAGCGCTTTACTGCGGCCATTGCATTTCACCTTTGAGCACCTTGGCGCTCAGCTCTAAATCGGCCGTGCCGGTCAGCTGTGGGTACTGCTTAACCATGGCCTTAACCAGTTCACCGGAGTTGCGGGCTTTGGGCAGTTCAGTCTCAAGCACCTTTAGATAGTCGGCGGTAAAACTCACCGAACTCAGTGTCATGCTCGCCCCCGCCAAATAGTGCCCCGGCACCACGGTCTGCGGCTTGAGTGCCTGGATCTGCTGCAGGCTTTGCTGCCAGTCGACGCGTGCCAGCGGCGTCTGCGCATCGGCCGTCCACAGGTGCATATTGCCGTACACCAACACCCCACCAACCACAGCCTTGAGCGAGGGAATCCACACATAACTGTGCTCGGAGGCCGCGCCGTGCAGGCCTTGCACCTCTAGCGGTTGACCATCGACGCTGAGCTGATTGCCTTGCAGCAACTCCGGCACCAGCAGTTTTTTCGGCGCATTGGCTTTAAGGATCGGCCCCCAATAAGCCAGCTTGGCGTCTTTATTGGCCTTGATTGCGGCAATGGTCGGTGCCGTGGCGACGATTTTTGCCTGCGGGAAGGCCGCCTGCAACACGTCCAGGCCGAAGTAGGAATCCGGGTCGCTGTGACTGATATAGATGCTGGTCAGGCGCTTGCCGCTGGCCTTGATCATTGCCACCAACGCTTGGGCGTCATTGCTCTGAAACTGCGCATCGATCAGCACCGCCTCGGTGGCACCGGTGACCAGCTCGGATGACACAGGGAACAGCGATTGTTCGCCGGGGTTGTACACCTGCAACTTGAGCGACTCGGCCGCAACAACAGGATTAGAAAAAACAGCCAACGCGGTAACAGCGGCGAAGGCGGCAGAAAACAGTGTGGGTTTAAACATGGCGATAGACCTTGAGTCAGTGAAGAACGTGAGGCCATCTTATGCTGCGTAATCCGCACGAAAAACCGGATAAACTGCAACTATTGATTGCTTAAATCGGACGAATTAATGGACCGAATCATCGCGACAGAAGTCTTTATCAGCATCGTCGAACGCGGCAGCATGATCGCCGCCGCCGAGGCGCTGGGCATGTCCCGCGCCATGGTCACGCGCTACCTGGCGCAGATGGAAGACTGGGCCGGCGCGCGGTTATTGCATCGCACCACCCGCAAACTGAGCCTGACCGCCGCCGGTGACGAGACCCTGAGCCGCTGCCGGCAACTGCTGGAAATCACCGCCGACATGGCCGTCAGCGCCAGCAGCACAACCGATGAACCCCACGGGCTGCTGCGCATCAGTTGCGCCCAGTCGTTGGCGCAAAGCGTGTTGGCAGTGGCGGTTAGCGCCTATTTGCGCCGCTACCCGCAGACCGCCGTCGACCTGCAAACCAGCAACCATGCGGTCAATTTAATTGAGGAGCGAATAGATCTGGCGGTGCGGATTACCAACGCCCTGGAGCCGAACTTAATCGCCCGACAATTGGCCAGCTGCGCCTCAGTGGTGTGCGCCGCGCCCAGCTACTTGGCCGCCCAAGGCATGCCGTTGCGGGTCGAAGAGCTGGCCGTGCACAACTGCCTGACCTACTCCTACTTCGGCAAAAGCCTCTGGCAGTTCAGTCGCGCCGGGGAGAACTACACAGTGCCGGTCAGCGGCAACCTCAGCGCCAACGATTCGCTGGTGCTGCTCAGCGCCACCCTGCAAGGCGCCGGCATCGCCCTGCAGCCGCGCTACTCGGCCGCCCCGCTGCTGGCCAGTGGCCAATTGGTTGAACTGCTGCCCAGCTACCAGCCGCAGGAAATGGGCATCTACGGCATCTATACCTCGCGCAAACAAATGCCGACGACCCTGCGCAGCATGCTGGACTTTCTGCTCGACTGGTTTGCCACCGACCCGCAGTGGCTGGCGACCTTGCATACGCAAGCGCCGCCGACGGGCAAAGCCAGCAAGGGCAAAGCCGCTTCTACTTAAACCTGAGCAAATAAAAAATCTATGCCCCCATCAAGTGCTGACGA
>JAIERD010000406.1 GCA_019747155.1 Pseudomonadaceae bacterium | reverse complement strand
AGGGGCAAGCGCCGTTGTCGCTAACCTATGTGAACCTGAGTCTGCGCAGCAGTGGCAGTCGGCAACGTTTGGATGGTCGGGTGGTACTGCCCGACGGCCAGCCGCTGACCTGGCGTGTGCGCAGCCGGCTGCATCCGCAAGAGTGGGCCAAGGCCGAGGCCGAGCTGTACTTGAGCCTGCCCATGAGCGATTGGGCGCGCTGGTTGCCGGCGGGTTTGACTGAGGCCTGGCGGGTTGAAAAATTGCAAGTTGGCGGTGAGTTTTGGCTGTCGTGGGTCAAGGGTCAGGTGCAGCGCGCGGTGGCCCATGTGCATGCGCCGCACCTGAGCGGTGCTTATGGGCAACGTAAAGCGGTGGCGCTGGATGATTTCAGCGTCAATGCCTACTACGACCGAATTGACAGTGGTTTTCAGCTGCAACTCGACTCCCTGGCGGCCAGTCTGGGCGCCACCCGCTGGGGTGATGCGCGGCTGGGCTTGGAGTATCAGCATGAAGATGTTGAGCGCCAGCAACAATGGAAGTTGAGCGCTGACCGGCTCGACGTGGGCCCTTTGGCGCCGATCATCAAGGCCTTGGCGCCGTTACCGGAGAACCTCGCTGGCGTTATCGAGGTACTGGCGCCGCGCGGCGCCTTGCGCAATCTGCAACTGGCTTACCGGCCGCAAACGGACACTGATCAGCAAGTGCAATTCAGTACCAATCTGGAGCGTATCGCGGTTAATCCTTACGAGGGTGTGCCAGGGTTTGAGAATATCAGCGGCAGTATCAGTGGCGATTTAGGTCAGGGCGAATTGCGTCTGGCCGCCGATGATTTTGTTCTTAACCTCAATGAGTTGTTTCCCAAACCGTGGCATTACCGGCAAGCCAATGCCCAGCTGAAGTGGACGCTGAATGAGCAGGAATTGACCCTCAGCAGCCCCTACATCCAGCTGGACGCCGAAGAAGGTAAGCTGGCCGGCGACATAATGGTGCGTGTGCCTTTTGCGCCGGCGGCCGAGAGTTATATGGATTTGCGCGTGGGCATCCGCGATGGCGATGCGCGCTATACCGAAAAATATTTACCGACCCTGGCGAAAGGCTTTAGTCCGGACTTGGCCGCCTGGTTAAAAACCGCGATCCGCGCCGGCCAAGTGGATGAGGGCTTTTTCCAGTACCAGGGCGCGCTCGCGCCAACCGCCCCGCCTAACTCCAGCAGCATTAGTCTGTACTTCAAGGTGCATGGCGCGGAGTTGGCCTATCAGCCAGGCTGGCCGGAACTGCGCGATGCCAGCGGCGCGGTGCTGATCGATGAGCGTGGGGTGCGCGTGCAGGTGTCGCAAGGCCAGGTGCTCAACAGCACGCTCAGCGCCGTGACAGTGAATATTGCCCAGCCGGCCAAGGGCGGCGCGATGCGCTTGGCCCTCGATGGCGCGCTGCAAAGCAGCGTGGCCGATGGTTTGCAAATCCTCAAAGAAGCGCCGATCGGCACCCAGGCGACTTTTGCCGGCTGGCAAGGCCAGGGGCCCTTGAGCGGCCGCTTGAAGTTGGATATTCCGCTGGCCGCCGGTCAGGCGCCGCAGGTGCAGGTCGACTTTGCCACTGAAGGCGCCGAGTTGAAAATCAGTGAGCCGGCCTTGGCCCTCAGTCAGTTGAAGGGTGCGTTTCGCTTTAACAGCGCCAGTGGCTTGAGCGCTCCGGATGTGCGCGCACAGCTATTCGGTCGCCCGCTGCGCGGTAAAATTGTCGCCGAAGGCGCCCGTGGTCGCACCCGTACCCGGGTTGAGGCCACGGGTCAGGTGGCGCTGAAAAGCCTCACTGAGTGGCTGGCGGTGACTCAACCCTTGCCGCTCTCCGGGGAGCTGCCTTATCGCGTGCGCTTGACCCTGGACGGTGACGACAGCCAGTTGCAGCTCGACTCCACGCTTAAGGGCTTGGCCATCGATTTGCCCGCGCCCTTCGGCAAAGCCGCCGGCGAGGCGCGCTATGCCGATTGGCGCATGACCCTGCAAGGCAAAGAGCGGCGTTATTGGTTTAGCTATGAGGATCTGGTCAGCTTGGCGTTGGCCGCGCCGGCGGGGAATGTGTTGCAGGGCCGTGGACAATTGTTGCTGGGTAAGGGCCAGGCGAGTTTGCCGACCACTAAGGGGCTGAATGTCAGTGGCACCCTGAGCGACTTGGATTGGGATCAGTGGCAGGCGGTGGCTAAGCGCTATGCGCCGGCGCAGAACCCGGCCAGCCCAGACATGCTCGGCACCGCCGCGTTGAAAATTGGTCGCTTCAAGGGTTTTGGCCTGGTGCTGAATAATCTCGATGCGCAATTGGCGCGCACTAATGCCAGCTGGCTGCTCAAGCTCGACAGCGATTTAGCCAGCGGCCAGGTCACGCTGCCAGATGCGCCGGGAGCCACCATAGTCGCCAAGTTGCAGCGCCTGCAGTTGCCTGCGGCAGACGCTGCTCCGGCCAGCGATGCGGTTACCGCCGATCCACTGGCGGCGCTCGATCCACGCAGCATCCCGGCTTTGGATGTGTCGATTGCGCAAGTGCTGCAAGGCACCGACGCCCTGGGCGCCTGGTCGCTGAAGGCGCGGCCAACCGCCAGCGGGGTGCGCTTGAGTGAGCTGAGTATTGATCTAAAAGGTTTACTGGTTACTGGTGCGCTGAGTTGGGATGGTGCCGTTGGTGCGACCCGTAGCAGCTTTCAGGGACGCATCGGTGGTAAGAATCTGGCCGATGTCTTGGCTGCCTGGAAGTACGCCCCGAGTGCGGTGAGCGAAAGCTTTCGGGTGCATAGCGATGTGCAATGGCCGGGCTCGCCTGCGGCGTTTAGCATGAAACAGTTGTCGGGCAATCTCGATGTGAAGCTCAGCAAGGGCCAGTTTTTGGAAGTGAAGGGCGGCTCAGGTGCGGCGTTGCGGGTGTTTGGCTTGCTGAACTTCAACTCGCTGGGCCGGCGTTTACGGCTGGACTTCTCGGACCTGACCGACAAGGACCTGTCGTATGACACGGTCAAAGGCGTGCTGCAGGGCAGCAATGGCGACTTCGTCACCACTGAACCGCTGACCCTCAGTGGCGCGTCCACCATTGTGGTCGATGGTAAAATCAATCTGCGCCAACAGACGCTGGATGCCAGTATCCGGGTGACCCTGCCGGTGGCCAGTAACCTGCCGCTGGCGGCGTTGGTGATCGGTGCGCCGGTGGTCGGCGGGGCGATCTTTGTCGCGGACAAACTCTTCAGTGGTCGGCTGTCATCCTTGACCAGCGTCGAGTACCGCGCGGTCGGGCCGATGGACAATCCAACCGTCAGCTTCGTTAAACCCTTTTGAATTTCCACGACTCCCTGCTTCCCACTCCCCATGCCAGGAGACTGCAATGAGCTTTGCCGTGATTCAGATGGTCAGCCAGAACGATGTGTTGGCCAACCTGGCCGCCGCCCGCACCTTGCTTGAGCAGGCCGCCGCTGGCGGTGCGCGCTTGGCCGTGTTGCCGGAAAACTTTGCCGCCATGGGCTGCCGCGACCTCGCCGCGCTCGGCCGCGCCGAAGCCCTGGGTGAAGGGCCGATCTTGCCCTGGCTGGCACAGGCCGCGCGGGAGCTGAAATTATGGATAGTCGCCGGCACCTTGCCCCTGCCACCGGATGCTCAGCCGCAGGCCAAGGCCCACGCCTGCTCGCTGCTGATCGATGAGCACGGCCAGCGAGTGGCGCGTTACGACAAATTGCACCTGTTCGATGTCGAGGTGGCCGACAGCCGTGGCCACTACCGCGAATCTGCCGACTACGCCCATGGCGCGCGGCTGGTGGTCGCCGACACCCCGGTCGGGCGTTTGGGCTTGAGCGTCTGCTATGACCTGCGCTTTCCCGAGATGTACACCGCCTTGCGCGCGGCCGGGGCTGAGCTGATCAGCGTGCCCTCGGCCTTTACCGCAGTCACGGGCGCCGCCCACTGGCAGGTGCTGCTGCGGGCTCGGGCGATTGAAACCCAGTGTTACTTATTGGCCGCCGACCAAGGTGGCAGCCATCCGGGCGGCCGTGAAACTTACGGGCATAGCGCGCTAGTCGATCCTTGGGGTGCGCTGTTGGCGGAGCAAGGTCAGGGCCCGGCCGTGTTGCTTGGTCAGCGTGATGCAGCAGCCCAGGCGGCTATTCGCCAGCGCATGCCGGTGCAGAGTCATCGTCGATTTTCTGTGGAGTTGCTATGACTCTGATTGTTATGAACCTAATTGCTATGAGCGAGCCGCTATGAGCGAACTATTGTTGTCCGTCAGTGAGCACCTGCTCGGCCCGGGTGGTTTGACCATCGACAGCTTGCCGGCAGTGCTGGGTGAGTTGGCGGGGCCTGGGATTGATGCCGCCGATCTGTATTTTCACGCGCAGGTCTCCGAGACCTGGGTGCTAGAAGATGGCATCGTCAAGGAAGGCAGCTTTAACCTCGATCAAGGGGTTGGCGTGCGTGCCCAGTCCGGTGAGAAAACCGGCTTTGCCTACAGCAATGCCATCACTTCCGAGGCCTTGAGCCAGGCCGCCAGAGCCGCGCGCTCGATTTCTCGGGCCGGTCAGCAGGGCCGCGTGCAAGCCTTTAGCAGCGCGCAGGTGACGGCCTTGTACGCGCCGGATAATCCGCTGGATGTGCTGACTCGGGCGGAGAAAGTCGAACTGCTCAAGCGGGTGGACGTTGCCACCCGCGCACTCGATCCGCGGATTCAGCAGGTCACGGTGAGCCTGGCCGGTGTTTGGGAGCGTATCTTGGTCGCCGCTCTGGATGGCAGCTTGGCCGCCGATGTGCGGCCGCTGGTGCGTTTTAACGTCAGCGTGATAGTCGAGCAGAATGGCCGGCGCGAGCGCGGCGGCCATGGCGGCGGCGGGCGCACCGATTACCGCTACTTCTTAACCGAAGACCGCGCTATGGATTATGCCCGTGAAGCGCTGCGCCAGGCCTTGGTCAATCTAGAAGCCATCGCCGCGCCAGCCGGCAGCATGCCAGTGGTGATGGGCGCCGGCTGGTCCGGGGTGTTGCTGCACGAAGCGGTCGGTCATGGTCTGGAAGGCGACTTCAACCGTAAAGGCAGCTCGGCCTACAGCGGTCGGATGGGCGAAAAAGTCGCCTCGAGCCTGTGCACCATAGTCGATGACGGCACGCTGTTCGAACGGCGTGGCTCGCTCAGCGTCGATGATGAGGGGACTAAAACCCAGTGCACCACGCTGATCGAGAACGGCGTGCTCAAGGGCTATATGCAGGACAAGCTGAATGCTCGGTTGATGGGCGTGGCGCCGACCGGCAATGGTCGGCGCGAGTCTTACGCGCACCTGCCGATGCCGCGCATGACCAACACTTATATGTTGGCCGGCGAAAGCGATCCGGCAGAAATCATCGCCTCGGTGAAAAAAGGCATCTACTGCGCCAACCTCGGCGGCGGGCAGGTGGATATCACCAGCGGCAAGTTCGTGTTCTCCACCAGCGAGGCCTATCTGATCGAGAACGGTAAAATCACCGCGCCGGTCAAAGGCGCCACCCTGATCGGCAACGGCCCTGAGGCCATGAGTCGGGTGTCGATGGTCGGCAACGATCTGGCGCTGGACAGCGGAGTCGGTACCTGTGGTAAAGACGGCCAATCGGTACCCGTCGGCGTCGGTCAGCCAACCTTGAAGATTGATGCCATTACCGTGGGCGGGACTGGGGCCTGACGGCAGCTACAAGCTGCAAGCTACAAGTGCGCCAGGCTGTTGTTGCCTGTACTTGTAGCTTATGGCTTGAAGCTTGAGGGCGCTTTAACGCAAGCCGCGTTTAGCCTCATCCAGCTCACGGATGTATTTGAAGATTTTACGCACGGCGGCTGGTGGTTTGTTTTGCGCGGCTTCGTGCTGAGCCTGGCGAATCAGTTGGCGCAGGTGTTGGCGGTCGGCGTCGGGGTAGTCGGTGACAAAGCTGTCGAGTACCGAGTCGGTGCCAACTAGCAAGCGGTCACGCCAGCGTTCCAGGTTATGGAAACGCTCGTTGTACTGGCGAGTGGAGGCATCCAGCTGGTCGATCAGTAGCAAGATGGCATCGACATCCTGATCACGCATCAGTTTGCCAATGAAGTGGATGTGCCGTTTGCGGGCAATGTTTGCCGTGTGCTTGGGCGCATCTGCCAGTGCCCGGCGCAAGGCGTCGGTCAGTGGCAGGCGCGCGATCAGGTCGGGCTTGAAGGTGGTTAGGCGTTCGCCGAGGTCCACCAATGCGTGCAGGTCGCGTTTGACCTGGGATTTACTCTTCTCCTCGGAGAAGTCGTCGAGATTTTGAGACATGGGGCTGATCCAATTGGAAATGCTGCCATGATAACAGGCCGGCGCTGTTGGCTGAGTGTGATGAAGAATTACTGGAGAGTCATATGAGTGCATCTGCAACCGTTGGTCCACAAGCCTTGCCCGAGCTGCAGGCGCAGGTTGAGCAGATCATTCGCGAGGCTGCGCGGCAAGGCGCCAGCGCCTGCGAGGTGGCGGTTTCGTTGGAGCAGGGGTTGTCGACCTCGGTGCGCCAGCGCGAAGTTGAAACGGTTGAGTTCAATCGTGACCAAGGCTTTGGCATCACCCTGTACGTTGGGCAGCGCAAAGGCTCGGCGAGCACCTCGGCCAGTGGCGAGGCGGCGATTCGCGAGACCGTGGCGGCCGCCCTGGCAATTGCCAAGCACGCCTCGGAAGATGACTGCGCCGGCTTGGCCGATGCCGGCTTGATGGCCAGCGAGCTGCCTGATTTGGATCTCTATCACCCTTGGGCTATTACCCCGGAGCAGGCGATCGAGCAGGCGCTGAGCTGTGAGGCTGCAGCTTTTGCCCATGACTCAC
>JAIERD010000273.1 GCA_019747155.1 Pseudomonadaceae bacterium | reverse complement strand
CGAGTCGAGGCAAAAGAGCTGAGCACCGCAGCGCCGCCCATGACCCCGGCCGCCAGCGCGCTGGCCAGTTCGCCTTCTGGATGGAACAACTGCTGATAGGCCACCGGCGCCAGCAGAATCGGGTGCTGCAAGGTCTCACCGAGCAACTGGCAGCGGGTGTGGCCGCCGCGCAAGTCGCGCAGCATCCGTGGCAGCAGCGCCCAGTCTTGCCAAGCATTCAGGTTGGCCTGACAGGTCAGCTCATCCGCCGCGCCGCCGTCTAGATAAGCCAAGGCATTGGCATCCAGGCGCTGCAGGGCATAACGCTGGTAATCGCAGGCGGCCACCAGGTCGGCGGCAATCGCATCGAGGGGCGGCAGCAGTGCCATGTTCACTCGCCCCACTGGCGCAGCAGGTTGTGATAGGTACTGGTCAGGCCGAGCACTTCTTCGCTGTCGCCCAACTGGCCGCGCAGTTTCAGAATATTCATGTCCAGGTCGAACAGCAGCTTGCGCTGCCAGGCATCACGCACCCAGCTTTGGCTCCACAGAAACGCGGCCATCCGCGTACCAGCAGTCACAGGCTCAACGCGGTGCAGGCTGGTGGCCGGATAGAGGATGGCATCGCCGGCGGCCAATTTGACCTCGTGCTCGCCGTAGGTGTCTTCGACGATCAGCTCGCCGCCCTCATACTCCTCCGGCTCGCTGAGAAACACCGTGGTCGACACATCGGTGCGCATCTGCATTCCCGTAAAACGGTCGCGCTGCAGGGCGTTGTCGACATGGTTGCCGTACTGGCCGCCGCCTTGGTAGCAGTTGAACATCGGCGGCAACATGTGCCGTGGCAACGCCGCCGAGACAAACATGGGATGGCGAGACAATGCCTCGGCGACCCGCTGCGACAGCCCGGCAAAGGCCGGCGACGATGCCGGAAACTGCCGATTGTGTTTCAGGCCGGCGGCCTGAGGGCCAGAGGTCTGCGCGCCATCGACCCAGTCATGGGACGCCAGCTCGGCGCGCAAGGCGGCGACTTCGGCTTTGCTCAGCACTTGTGGGATATGTAGCAACATCGCGACCTCCTCCTCAGGCAACGCAAGAAGCCCGCGCATTGCGCAGGCTCCTGTATTGCGGGTAAATGTTTTAGAAGCTCAGCTCGGTGGTAAACATGGCCGAACGCGGGGTGCCCAATACCGCCCGGGCGCCGCTGTTGTTGAGGGTGGCGATGTACTCCTCATCTAACAGGTTGTAGACGTTCAGGCGCAGGTTGACGTTCTCGTTGACCCGGTAAGCCGCCATCAGATCGCCGACCCAGTAAGAGGGGATTTCCGGCATGTTGTTGGTGCTGCTGTCGGCATCCTTAACGATCAAACGCTTCTGCTCGGAGACATAACGCGCGCCGCCGCCGAGAGTGAAATCGCCCAGGGTGTAGGACGTCCAGAGGGTCGCGGTCAGGTCCGGCGACCAGCGCACCCCGGTGTTCTCGGTGGTCACGCCGGTGGTGGCGTTATGGCTGGCCTGATCCATCTGCTTGCTGTCCATGCTGGCGATACCGGCAGAGACCTGCCAGAAGTTGGTGATCTGTCCGACCATGCCCAACTCGACGCCGGTGACGCGAATCTTGCCGTCCTGCTGATAGCTGTCGCTCAGGGCATCGTAGGACACCTGATTGGTGTTCTCAGTGCGATAGGCCGCTGCCGTCAGCGCCAGGCGCGCATCGAGCAAGTCCCACTTGGTGCCCAGTTCGACGTGTTCGGTTTCCTGCGGATCAAGGCTCGACAGGCTGTCACTGGAGGCCGAGCTGGACAGGGCAAAGTTGGAGCTGCCCGGCGGGGTCAGTGAGTTGGCGTAGGAGAGATAAATGCTGCCGTTTTCCTGAGGCTTGAACACCAGGCCGGCATTCCAACTGAGCAGGTTATCCGAAGCCTCCAGATCGCTAGGCACCAGATTGTATCTATTGGCCGGCCCGGGGGTGATGGCGACCAACGAGGCGCCCTTGGTGGTGGTTTTGTAATGCTCGTAACGCAGGCCAGCATTGACCAACCATTGTTCGTTCAGGTGCAGGGTGTCGAAGCCGTAGACCGCCTCGGTGATGGTCTTGCCATCGCTGTAGGCACCGGTCTTGTAGGGCTTGCCCATTGAGTCATGATCATTGGGGTTGTAGAGATTGGCATTCGGCAGCGGCACCGCGCTGTAAACCACGCCATCGATGGTCTGCAAGCCGGTCGCGCCGGATTCGTTCTTTTGCTTCTCCTGAGACAACTCAATGCCGCTGGCCAGCTCGTTGCGCAGGCCGAAGGTGAAGAACTCGGTGTTCAGACCGGTCTGGTTGGCGAAGATTTCGTTCTTCTGATCGGTCAGCTGACGCGAGCGAGTCACTGTCCAATTAGCCGGGTCAGCCGAGCCATTGGTGGCCAGGGTGTTGACGCCGGTGAGGATCCGATCCGTGGTGGTTTTGCCTAGGCGCGTGGTGTTGCGCAGAGTGGTAACGTCATTCAGGTCATGCTCGAACTTGGCGGTGAACATGTCGGCCTCGACATCTTCATAGTCACTGGTGCTGCCGTAGAAGTTGTCGCTGTCGACCTTGCCGCCGGCATTCAGGCGCTGAGCGTTCAGGCGCGCAGCAGCCGTGTTAGCCGTGGGTGCATTGTAGAACCCGTCCATACCGATGGTCGAAATACCGCCATCCGGCAGATTGTTCTGCCGCACATGCTGGCTGTACAGGTAGAGACGGGTATCGGTGTCCAGACCAAAGGCCAGCGCCGGGGCCACGCCGTAGCTGCTGTTTTGCACAGTGTCGCGGCCATCCACGTCGCCGTTGCGGCTCATCAGGTTCAGGCGCAGCGCGGCGTTGTCGTTGATGCTCTGGTTGATGTCGGCGGTCAGGTTGCTCTTGTCGGCGGTGCCGTAACCGAGGGTGCCGCTGATGCTGTCTTCCAGGGTCGGCAACTTGGAGATCAGGTTGATATAGCCAGACGACGCACCACGGCCAATATCGGAACCGGCCGCGCCCTTGACCACTTCAACCTGCTCGAGGTTGAACACGTCGCGGCTGATAGCGCCAAGGTCACGCACACCGTCGACAAAGGTCGAGTTCTGGGTGGAGAAGCCGCGCATCATAAAGGTGTCACCGGCCGAAGTATTGCCGTTCTCACCGAGCTGCATGGTGATCCCTGGGGTGTTGCGCAGGGCCTCCATCAGGCTGTTGGCGCCCTGCTCCTGAAGCATTTCTTTCTTGATCACTTGCACGGTTTTGGGGGTGTCGAGCAGCGGCTCAGTCAGCTTCGCGTTGGCACTGCGGGTCGCCTTGTATGGCACTTCTTTCACAGCAGTCGAATTGACGCTGGTCGCCGGCAGATTCAGTTCAGCCTTGCTGACCTCCTGGGCCAAGCCCATGACCGGAATAGCAGCGGCGATCAGCGCGGCGAGTTGAGTGCTCTTGTGGTGTTTGCGACTGCGAATGGACATGTGATTCCCCAAGTTAAAGCAAATGCGCATCCCCGCCGCACCTCGGTTTTTTGACCCTGAGTGTGCAATGGCAGAGAGCCAGAAGTTCAATGCGGCGCGGATGATAATTATTACCATTTGCTTCCGCAACAAGAATCATCTGCTTTTGAGAAATAATGCTATTTGAGCTATTCCGCGCACCAAAAAGGCGCCGCAGCCTCGCAAGCAAGCACTGGGGTTGTTGCCGGCCCCGCGAGCGTCAAACAAGCCAGCCCAGATTTTCTCCGCCGCTAAAAAGCAAAAACCCCAGCAAGCTGGGGTTTGGTGACGCAGAGGCTGTGCTTACAAGAAGAACGACTTCAGCGGCGGGAAGCCGTTGAATTCAACCGCGCTGTAGCTCGTGGTGTAGGCACCGGTCGACAGCCAGTACATGCGGTCGCCGATGGCCAGGTTCAGCGGCAGGCCGTACTTGTAGTTCTCATACATGATGTCGGCGCTGTCGCAGGTTGGCCCGGCGATCACCACTTCTTCCATCTCGCCTTTCTTCTCGGTCCAGATCGGGAACTTGATCGACTCGTCCATGGTTTCGATCAGGCCGCTGAATTTGCCCACATCGACATACACCCAACGCTCGACGGCGGTACGCGATTTACGCGCCACCAGTACCACTTCGCTAACCAGAATGCCGGCGTTAGAAATCAGCGAGCGGCCCGGCTCCAAGATGATTTCCGGCAGGTCATCACCGAAGTCTTCTTTCAAGAAACGAATGATTTCTTCGGCGTAGGTTTCCAGGCTGTTGGTACGGGTGATGTAGTTGGCTGGGAAGCCGCCGCCCATATTGATCAGTTTGAGAACGATGCCGTCTTCTTCCTTCAAGCGCTCGAAGATCACCTTAACCTTGGCAATCGCCGCGTCCCACGCGGAGATGTCGCGCTGCTGCGAACCGACGTGGAACGACAGACCGTAGGGCACCAGCCCCAGATCACGAGCGAGAATCAGCAGGTCCATGGCCATGTCAGCCTGACAGCCAAACTTGCGCGACAGCGGCCAATCGGCGGTGGTCGAGCCTTCGGTGAGGATGCGCACATAGACTTTCGCACCCGGCGCGGCCTTGGCGATGTTGCGCAGGTCGGCTTCCGAGTCGGTGGCGAACAGACGCACACCCTTGTCATAGAAGTAGCGAATGTCTTTGGATTTTTTGATGGTGTTGCCGTAGCTCATGCGGTCTGGGCTAACGCCGGCGGACAAGACTTTATCCAGCTCGTAGATCGAGGCGATGTCGAAACTCGAACCTTTGTCGCGCAACAGTTCGATAACTTCGATGGCTGGGTTGGCTTTAACCGCGTAGTACACCTTGGCGAATTCGAAACCAGCGCGCAGGTCGTCATAGGCCTGGCTGATGATGGCGGTATCGATCACCACGAACGGCGTTTCGTGCTTATCGGCAAAAGCCTTCATTTTGTTGAAGGTTGCGAGCGGGTAGTAGTCTTCGATCTTGATCGACATGCTGGGCACTCCAAATGGGCAAAACACACGGCTAACCGTGCTCGAAAGGGGTGACTTCAGTTAAGAAGCCGCGAACGCCTGTATCTGTATCCCCACTTTGGTTCGCCTACTTCTCAAGGAATGTTGCCGAGAATAAAACTCTCGTCGGCAGAATCTGTTCAAGGTCGTCGCTAGCGCAGCAGACATTGGCCAGATTCTCAGTGCTTGAGCCGCATGGATCGTTGCCAGCATGAGCGTTCGGGCGCGAACTTTAGGCACATGAGCCCTCTAGATCAATCAAAAACTGCCACTTCAAGGCCAATTGGCCGATTTAGCGCTTGACTGTTTTAGATTTAAAACATATCGCTATAAAATGCTGCACATTCCAGCGTTATTGGCCTGCTCACCGGCCGCCGCTTGGCTAACGATTACCGCTATAATCGCCGCCATTTTTGACAAAGCGACTATCAGTCGACAGGTTTCCCCAGCATGAGCAGCCAGGCCGCAGAAGTCGCCAAGCGCCGTACCTTCGCGATTATTTCCCACCCCGATGCGGGTAAAACCACCATCACCGAAAAGCTCTTGCTGATGGGCAAGGCGATTGCCATCGCCGGCACGGTCAAGTCGCGTAAATCCGACCGGCACGCCACCTCCGACTGGATGGAGATGGAGAAGCAGCGTGGTATTTCGATCACCACCTCGGTGATGCAGTTCCCCTATCGCGAGCAGATGATCAACCTGCTCGACACTCCGGGCCACGAAGACTTCTCGGAAGACACCTATCGCACCCTGACCGCCGTTGACTCGGCACTGATGGTGCTCGATGGCGGTAAAGGCGTTGAGCCACGCACCATCGCCCTGATGGAAGTCTGCCGGTTGCGCGACACGCCAATCGTCAGTTTTATCAACAAACTCGACCGCGACATCCGCGACCCGATCGAGTTGCTCGATGAGATCGAAGCGGTACTGAAGATCAAGGCCGCACCTATCACCTGGCCGATTGGTTGCTACCGCGACTTCAAAGGCGTGTACCACCTCAAAGACGATTACATCATTGTCTACACCGCCGGCCACGGTCATGAGCGCACCGAAACCAAGATCATCCAACACCTGGACTCGGACGAAGCCCGCGCGCACTTGGGCGACGAGTACGAGCGCTTTGTCGAGCAACTTGAGTTAGTTCAGGGCGCCTGCCACGAGTTCGATCAGGAGGCCTTCTATAACGGCCAGATGACCCCGGTGTTCTTCGGTACCGCCTTGGGCAACTTCGGCGTCGATCATGTGCTCGACGCCATCGTCGACTGGGCACCCCGGCCGCTAGCACGGGTCGCCAACGAGCGCACCGTAGAGCCAACCGAAGAGAAGTTCAGCGGCTTCGTGTTTAAGATCCAGGCCAACATGGACCCGAAACACCGCGACCGTATTGCCTTTATGCGCATCTGTTCGGGCAAGTACGACCAAGGCATGAAGATGCGCCATGTGCGCTTGGGCAAAGACATCCGCATCGGTGATGCCCTGACCTTCTTCTCCAGCGAGCGAGAGATGCTGGTCGAGGCTTATGCCGGTGACATCATCGGCCTGCACAACCACGGCACCATCCAGATTGGTGACACCTTCACCGAAGGCGAATCACTGGGTTTCACAGGTATTCCGCACTTCGCCCCGGAGCTGTTCCGCCGTGTGCGCCTGCGCGACCCGCTGAAATCCAAGCAACTGCGCCAAGGCTTGCAGCAGTTGGCCGAAGAAGGCGCGACCCAGGTGTTCTTCCCCGAGCACAGCAACGACATCATCCTCGGCGCGGTCGGCGTGCTGCAGTTTGACGTGGTCGCCAGCCGC
>JAIERD010000013.1 GCA_019747155.1 Pseudomonadaceae bacterium | reverse complement strand
TGAAACGGTATTGTTCGGCCAGGCGCTGGCTGCTGCCTAGCAGGTGCCAGGCCAGGGCGGCGAAAGCGTCGTCCAGGGCCATTTCGGCGTTCAGCTCAGGTGCGGGCAGGCTAAGTGAGTAGCTGTTGGCATCGAACAGGCGATAACCGCGCTCGGCCTTGCTGATGTCGCAGGGCATCAAGGCCAGGTCGGCGGCCAATTCGGCGGCCAGCTCCAGCAGGGCGGCGGGCTCGCCTTGGCGCAGCTCTAATTCCAGCTCGCAGATTTCTTCGCTGTGCTTGCCGGCGATGACTTTACCGAGATCCAGCGCCGCTTCGATTACCACCTTGGCCTTGCCACGGCCCCAGGCGATTTCGGCGCGTTCGCGGACAAAATCGGTGGTGAAGATGGCGCTTAGTTGTTTCTTGTCCAGCTCGGCCAGGCTGGCCGGCCAGCAGTCACCGTCGAGCTTCTTCGGGTCGAGCTTGGCTTTGGTTAAAGCCCAGTCGTACTCGTTACGCTCCGACAGGCCGGCGATGCTCTGGCCACGGGTTTTCAGGGTTTGGATAAACTCGTCGCCATCGCGGCGGATGCGCAGCGCCACTTTGGCCTGGGCCAGCTCGCGGCTGGGGGTGTCGAAATACTGATTGAACAGCTCGCGCCGCTCCCAGCCGCTCTTGTTGCGCTTTTTCAGCAGCGGGTGCTCACGCAGTGCGATCAGGGTTTCACGACTGACGCGCAACTTGATTTCGGTTTCTTTTTGCATGAGCTGGGTGTCCAAACGCGAATAACAGGGCGCAGCTTGATTGGGCTGCTTGAACCCTGCAGTGTACAGGACAAGCGTGGTGCCTGCCGGGCCGCCGGCGATGGCGTCGGCCTGGTAGATCACTCTATGATTGAGCCCTACCCCGGAGCCCGCCGATGCCAATCCCCTCTCTGCAAGACCAATTCGCCGCGCTGATTGCCGCGCCTTCGGTGAGTTGCACCCAGCCGGCCTGGGATCAGTCCAATCTGCCGGTGATCGAGTTGCTGGCCAGCTGGCTGGGCGATCTGGGCTTTAACTGCGAAGTGCAAACCATCAGCCCCGGTAAGGCCAATCTGCTCGCCACCTACGGCAGCGGTCCTGGTGGGCTGGTGCTGGCCGGGCATAGCGATACGGTGCCCTTCGATGCGGCGCTGTGGCAGAGCGACCCACTTAAATTGACCGAAGTAGGCGATCGCTGGATCGGCCTCGGTGTCTGCGATATGAAGGGCTTTTTCCCGCTGGTGATCGAGGCGGTGCGCGGCCTGCTCGATCAGCCGTTCCAGCAGCCGCTGCTGATTCTGGCCACCTGCGATGAAGAAAGCTCAATGTCCGGCGCTCGCGCGCTGGCCGAGGCCGGCCGGCCTTTGGGTCGCGCTGCAGTGATTGGCGAGCCGACCGGGCTCAAACCGATTCGCCTGCACAAAGGCGTGATGATGGAGCGTATCGACATTCTCGGCCAGAGCGGTCACTCCTCCGACCCGAGCCTCGGCCATAGTGCGCTGGAGGCCATGCACGCGGCGATTGCCGAGCTGCTGGTGCTGCGCCAGCAATGGCAGCTGGAATATCGCAACCCGCTGTTCAATGTGCCGCAGCCAACCCTGAATCTGGGTTGCATCCATGGCGGCGATAATCCCAATCGGATCTGCGGTCAGTGCTCGCTAGAGTTCGATTTGCGCCCGCTGCCGGGCATGGACCCGGAAGTGTTGCGGGCGGCGATTCGGCAGAAGTTGCAACCGCTGGCCGAGCAGCGCCAAGTGCGCATCGACTACGGGCCGATCTTCCCCGGCGTGCCGCCGTTCGAGCAGGCTGCCGACTGTGAATTAGTGCGTTTGGCCGAGCGCCTGACGGGGCAAGCCGCCGATGCGGTAGCCTTTGGCACCGAAGCGCCGTATCTTCAGCAACTCGGTTGCGAAACCTTGATTTTGGGCCCTGGCGACATCGCTTGTGCCCACCAGCCCAACGAGTTTCTCGAGTTGGCGCGGATCGAACCTACGGTGCAGATTTTGCGCCAATTGATCCAGCATTATTGCCTGCGGCCGGCTGCTTGAGCCGGCTAGTGATTGAATTTAAGCCAAGGAGCCTGAACGTGTTGCAGCCCCAACTTCGACGATAAAGCGCGGTCCCTTCATCGCCCTGAACTTGGTACAGGCGCGCGATTCAGATTGTCTGGATTAGCGCCTTTCATTTGCATCACACAGGCTCATCTCTATGCCCGATTACGTTACCTGGCTGCGCCACGCCTCGCCCTATATCAACGCCCACCGCGACTGCACCTTTGTGGTGATGCTGCCTGGTGAGGGCGTGGCCGACGCCAATTTTGGCAATATCGTCCACGATCTGGTGCTGCTGCACAGCCTCGGCGTGCGGCTGGTGTTGGTACATGGCTCGCGTCCGCAAATTGAAACCCGTCTGGCTGCCCGTGGCCTGACGCCGCGCTTTCACCGTAACCTGCGGATCACCGATGCGCCGACCCTGGAGTGCGTGATCGACGCCGTCGGGCAGATGCGCATCGCCATCGAGGCACGGCTGTCGATGGACATGGCCGCCTCGCCGATGCAGGGCTCGCGTTTGCGGGTCACGGGTGGCAACTTCGTCACCGCACGGCCGATTGGCGTGCTGGACGGCGTCGATTATCACCACACCGGCGAAGTGCGGCGGGTCGATCGCAAGGGCATCAATCGCCTGCTGGATGAGCGCAGCATAGTGCTGCTGTCATCCCTGGGTTATTCGCCGACCGGGGAGATTTTCAACCTGGCCTGTGAAGACGTGGCCATGCGCGCGGCCATCGATTTACAAGCCGACAAGCTGTTGCTGTTCAGCAGCGAACGCGGCCTGTTGGATGAAGCCGGCGCGCTGATCCGTGAGCTGCGCCCACAGCAGGTGCCGGCCCATCTGGCCCGGCTGGGCAATGACTATCAGGCCGAGTTGTTGGACGCCGCCGCCCAAGCCTGTCGGGCTGGCGTGACCCGCAGTCATATTGTCAGCTACAGCGCCGACGGCGCGCTGCTGACCGAGCTGTTCACCCGCGACGGTGGCGGCACCCTGGTCAGCCAGGAGCAGTTCGAGCAATTGCGCGAGGCAACCATCGAGGATGTTGGTGGTTTGCTCGAGTTGATCAGCCCGCTGGAGGAGCAAGGCATTCTGGTCCGTCGTTCGCGTGAAGTGCTGGAGCGCGAGATCGAACAGTTCAGCATCGTCGAGCGCGACGGCTTGATCATCGCCTGCGCGGCGCTCTATCCGATTGCCGACTCTACGGCCGGCGAGCTGGCCTGTCTGGCGGTCAACCCGGAGTACCGGCATGGCGGTCGCGGTGACGAGCTGCTCGAGCGGATCGAGGAGCGTGCCCGAGCGCAGGGATTGCAGACGCTGTTTGTGCTGACCACCCGCACCGCCCACTGGTTTCGTGAGCGTGGCTTTCAGCCCAGTGGCGTCGAACGGCTGCCGGCGGCGCGTGCCTCGCTGTACAACAACCAGCGTAACTCGAAGGTCTTCGAAAAAGCGTTGTAAATGGGGAGTGGGGAGTTTGTAGGGTGGGCAACCGCGAAGCGTTGCCCACCGAGGCATCGCTGCGGGCGATGGCGTTGCGGTTTAGGCGCTCTTTTGCAGATACAGTTTGAATTGCTCTTCGCCGTCGGCCCAGCCGGCTTCCCAGGCGGCCGCCAAGACGTCGGCCGAATAGGGTTGTAGCTGCAGCGGTTGGCCGGTCAGGCCGGCCATGTAGCCTTGCTGGTAAGCCTTGTTAAGGCTGTCCAAACTCCAGGCTTGGTCTGCATCGGGGAGCGCGGAAGGCGCCATGTTGAGGGCTCGCAGTGATAGTTCACTGCCTATGCTAGCTGCCTTGGCGAGGCAAACCGAGTGGCGGCTGGGGGAATGCCGAGTATGTTTGCGCATTTGTGACGGGCTCGACGCTTGTCTCAGCCAGCGGCGGGTTATGCCGCTACGCGTCTAGCCCGGCCTACACCTGCGCCTATACCTGCAAGATGCTCGCCTGATAGGCCGCGACGAAGTCTTCGAAACTGCCGGCCGGCTCGCTTTCCATGCGTGCCTGGGCGGCCAGCGACTCGCTGACACTGGCGCTAAACGCTGCTTGCTCGGCGGCGCTCAATGGCTGGCTGCGCAAATACTCGGCATGCACACGGCTCTGGCGCAGGGAGAACTCGGCAAAGCTTTCGTCGTGCTCGCGCAGTTTGGCCAGCACCTGAGCCGAAGGCGTCAGGCTCGGGTCGGCAACTTTGGCCTGTTGCTGCGCCAAGCTGTTGGCGTGTGCGTTATCGCCATGGCTCTGGTCGAGCAGCGCCGCCACCGGCTGAATACTGTCGAGCAACTGCTGCGCCAAGAGCTTCAGCTCAATCGGCTGGCCCTGGTGTTGCAAATGCAGGCCAGGGCGCCGACCTTCCTTGACCACTTTGAGGAAGTTGTCGGTGGCGGCGTGGCATTCTTCGCTGCTCAGCAGTGGGCTGTCTTGCAGGGCGCAGAACAGCAAGAAGGCATCGAGAAAACGCGCCTCAACCAGATCGATGCCCAGCGGCAGGAAGGGGTTGATATCCAGGCAGCGGGCCTCGACGTATTGCACGCCACGGGCTACCAGCGCCTGAATCGGCCGCTCGCCGCTGTCGGTGACGCGCTTGGGGCGGATGCTGGAGTAGTACTCGTTCTCGATCTGCAGCACGTTGGCGTTGAGCTGCAGCCACTGGCCATTTTTTTGCGTGCCGATCTCGGCGTAGGCCGGGTAGGGCGTGGCCACGGCTTTGCGCAGGCTATCGGTGTAGCTGTCGAGGTCGTTGTAGCAGGGCGTCAGGCCGCTCTGGGCGCTGCTTTGGTAGCCTAGGTCGCTCATGCGCAAGCTGGTGGCGTAGGGCAGATAGAGGGTGTGCTCGTCGAGTTGCTGCAGCTGATGCGGACGGCCGCGCAGGAAGCCGGCATCCAGCGCCGGCGAGGCGCCGAACAGGTACATCAGCAGCCAGCTGTAACGGCGGAAATTACGGATCAGGCCGATATAGCGCGCCGACTGATAGTCGCGGGTGCTCTGCTGATCGCCATCCAGGTTTTGCAGTAACGGCCAAATGGCCTCGGGCAGTGAGAAGTTGTAATGAATCCCGGCGATGCACTGCATGCTCTTGCCGTAGCGCAGGGCCAGGCCCTGGCGATACACATACTTGAGTTTGCCGATATTCGAGCTGCCATAGCGGGCGATCGGGATCTGCTCCTCGCTCGGCAGTGGGCAAGGCATCGACGGGCTCCACAGCAGCTCATCGCCCAGCTGGCTGTAGGCGGCGCGGTGAATTTGCTCGAGATCCGCCAGGGTTTGCGCGGCATCCGGCTCGGCGGGGGTGATGAACTCCAGCAACGACTCGGAATAGTCGGTGGTGATCTGCGCATGGGTCAGGGCCGAACCCAGGGCTTGCGGGTGCGGGGTGAGCGCCAGTTGACCGGCCGCATCGACGCGCAGGCATTCGCGCTCAATACCGTGCAGGCATTGCTGGAGCAGTGGCAGGTTGGCAGGTTTGGCCAAAAGGCCTAAGCGACGGGGCAGCAGAGAGTTCAAAATGCGATTCCTTGAAGGCAGCCCTTCACACGTCAGTCGCCCCAATATGGGGACGCCACGGCCGCTGTACAAGGGCCAAGCGGTAACCGCAGTTATCGCCGGTCGCCGTGATGCAGGCGCTCAGCGGCTTGCCGTGCGGGTTTTAGCCAAGCCTAGCGCACCCGCAATAAGGTTACTTGCTTGGCTGCGACAGGCATGTAGGCCGTACTCGTCGCAGGCAGTACGGCCTTCGGCGGTGTCCATCGTGGCGATCAAGCGCGGCGGACTGTTCGCTGCGCTCCTGAGTCCGCCCTACTCCCCACTTCTTACTTCTTTTTCATCTGCTTGGCGCCGGCAAACAGCGCAGCCATGCCGGCGTTGGCGGGTGCTGGCTTGTCCTGGCTGGAATGCCGCTCGGTGCGTGGCGCGTTGCCCTTGTTGCCGCCGCGCGGGCCTTCGATTTTCTCGCCGGGCGTGTCGCCCATGCGCATGCTGAGGGCCACGCGGTTGCGCGGGATGTCCACTTCCATGACCTTAACCCGCACGATGTCGCCGGCCTTGACCACTTCGTAAGGGTCTTTGACGAACTTCTCCGAGAGCGCGGAGATATGCACCAGACCGTCCTGATGCACGCCGATGTCGACGAAGGCGCCGAAGTTGGTCACGTTAGTGACTACGCCTTCCAACTGCATGCCGAGCTTTAGGTCTTTCAGGGTTTCGACGCCCTCCTGGAACTCGGCGGTCTTGAACTCGGGGCGCGGGTCGCGGCCGGGTTTTTCCAGCTCCAGCAGAATGTCGCTGATGGTGGTCAGGCCAAATTTCTCGTCGATGTACTGCTTGGGATCGAGGCGCTTGAGGGTGCTGGCATCGCCGATTAGCGAGCGAATGTCGCGGCCGGTGTCCAAGGCGATCCGCTGCACCAACGGATAGGTTTCCGGGTGGACGGCCGAGGCGTCCAGCGGGTTATCGCCATTCATTACGCGTAAGAAACCTGCGGCTTGCTCGAAGGTTTTATCGCCCAAACGCGGTACTTTCAACAAGGCGGCGCGGGTTTTAAAGGCGCCGTTAGTGTCGCGATGGTTGACGATATTTTGCGCCAAGGTGCTGTTCAGGCCAGAGATCCGCGCCAGCAAGGCCACCGAGGCGGTGTTCACATCGACGCCGACGGCGTTCACGCAGTCTTCCACCACCGCGTCCAGGCCACGGGCCA
>JAIERD010000230.1 GCA_019747155.1 Pseudomonadaceae bacterium | reverse complement strand
TGCTCAACTCGAACAGCAGATCGCTAAGTTCCTGGCACGCGGCGGCAAGGTGCATGAGGTCGGCGCGCAGATGCGTGCCACGCCTGAGCCGTTCGTGATCAATCCCCGCACCACGCCGGTTTACAACCAGTTCGACGCCAACAAGCGTATGGCTGAAGCGCTGGTGACTTGTTTTGGCTCAATGGTAGGAGGTGCAAAGTGACTGCTGCGCCTTCCAATCCGAACCGGCTCCGCCTGATCAAGTTGATCCACGTTGCCCGGCGTGAGCTGTGCATGGATGACGACATCTATCGCCTGATGCTGGCCGGTATGACGGGGTTGGACGGCGCAACGTCCACCGCTAACTTGAGCGTTCCAAACCTGCTACGGGTTTTGGAACAGCTCAAACTGCGGGGCTTTAAGGTTCGTCCAAACAAAACGCAGAAGCGGCCGCTGGCTGACGATGAGCAGTCCAAGAAGATCCGCTCGCTTTGGCTGACCTTGCACGACCTCGGCGCTGTACGCGATCCATCTGAAGCGGCTCTGGCCAAGTTCGTGCTGAGCATGACCAAGGTGGCGGCTTTGCAGTGGCTCACCGCAACCCAGGCCAGCCGGGTAATCGAGAACTTGAAGCAATGGCAGCAACGCGTTACCCGCGCTAACAACTCTCACGAGGGGACTGTATGAGCGACTTTCGAAGCAAAGGGCCTGAACTGCTGCTTGATCTGACCGAGCACATTGCCGTTGCCCTGGGCGAGTTGGTCGCGATGGAGAGCGCTAAGGCTCAACATGTGGCCAAAGAGGTGGCCGACCGCATGGCAGCGCACTGGGGCGGCCAGAACATCTATTTCCCGATGGGCCTATCGATCAAGCTGAGTCGGCGCGATCGACAGATCTATGATGAGTTCAACGGTACTAACCACAGCGACCTGGCCCGCAAGTATGGGGCGTCGCTTCAGTGGATCTATAAGATAGTGAAGGCGGCGCGCAAGGAGCACATCGCGCGGCTTCAGGGGGATATGTTCAGCCCGGGCACCGACGACTGACCGGGCGTCACCTCATTGCATTATCTGCAACTTTCTTTGAAACTCCCTCCCCACAGAATCCCATCCCATGCCAGCGTGTCCCGGTTTATCTCAGGTTTCCCCCTGGGATTATCTCGGTCTAACTCAACCCGAACACCTGTCCACACGTACATATAAGCTGGACTGAGAATTTTAAAACCAAAGGAGCAAGCCCAATGCAAATGATGAAGTGGAGCGTAATGGCCCTGGCAATCGCCGCGGCAACCACCCAGCTGGCGTATGCTGGCGACGAGCAAGATGACAGCATGGTCAAAGACAACCTGTCTAGCCAAGCAAAATCCAAAGGCTTCTTAGAAGACAGCACCGTTGACCTGCTAAGCCGTAACTTTGCATTCAATCGCGACTTCAAAAACAACGACAAAGACACCGTTAACGAGTGGGCTCAAGGTGAAATACTTGACCTTAAGTCGGGCTATACCCAAGGCACCGTTGGTTTCGGCGTAGATGCTTATGGCTATCTCGGCCTGCGCCTGAACAGTGGCGACGGCAGCACTGGCAGCGGCTTGTTGCAAAATAACACCAAGCAGCATGCAGACGGCTCAAGCTACGAACACGCTAACGATCAATACGGCACCGCCGGCGCCGCGCTTAAACTGCGCGTATCGGAAACCGTACTGAAGTACGGCGACCAGCGCACCGCAGCGCCAGTGTTCTCCACTGCCGACTCACGCTTGCTGCCAGAAACCGCTACCGGTTTCGATCTAATGAGCAAAGAAATCAGCGGCCTAGTTGCCGAAGCGGGTCACTTCACCGCTTACAAAGACCGTAACGGCACCGATCATGAAGACGAGCTGGCTACCAACTACTCAGGCACAGTGGCTGATTCGATTTCTTTCGTTGGCGCCACCTATGCCATCACTGACGAGCTAAGCAGCAGCCTATACGCCTCCGAAGTAGAAGACACTTGGCGCCAGTACTACGCCAACGTCAACTATGCCATCTCCCTGGCCAATGACCAGAAGCTGGCGGTTGACTTCAATATCTATCGCACCAACAACTACGGTGCAGACCGTGCTGGCGAAATTGGCAACACCACTTTCTCCCTAGCACCGTCCTACACACTGGGCGCGCACAAGTTCACCGTGGCGTACCAACAAGTGCGTGGCGACACCCCGTTTGACTACGTGGGCAGCGACTCGATTTTCCTCGCCAACTCGGTTCAATACGGTGACTTCAACGCCGCTGGTGAGAAGTCTTACCAAGTTCGCTACGACATCGACATGACCACCTTAGGCGTTCCTGGCCTGAGCTTCATGGCGCGTTACGTGACCGGCTCAGGCTTGGACAACAGCGGCGACAGCAGCGGCGTCTACAACACCTCTGCAACCCCTGATGTTGACAACTCCAAAGGCGGCAAAGAGTGGGAACAAAACTTCGAAGCCAAATATGTGTTTCAAGACGGCCCTGCCAAGGACCTTTCCCTACGCTTACGTGAAGCCGTTTACCGTGCCAACGAACAAGCTAACGGCGTTTACGGCTCAGACGTAAATGAAGTTCGCCTGATCGCCGAATACCCGCTAAGCATCCTGTAATAGCGCGGTAATTGGTCGCTACACCCTAAAGCCCGGTTCGCCGGGCTTTTCTTTGCCTGCCGGCTTTGCCGCGCTACAACGGCAACGCATAGGTGCCGGTCACATGAGCCACCAGATCTTCCGGAGCGCCCTGCGAATACAGCGCCACCTCACAGACGGCCTGACGACGAGACAGGCGCAAAATTCGCGCTTCAGCCACTAAATCCACCGGCTTGGGTTTGGCCAGAAAATTGATATTCAAATTCGCTGTGACCGCCATCTCCACCCGGCCTAAACGCCCCAGCACCACCGCGTACATAGCCGCATCGGCCAGCGCCATGATCACCGGCCCCGACAAGGTGCCACCCGGGCGCACCAACTTGCCGTGAAACGGCACCCGTGCCACGGCCTTATCGGCGTCCAGAGAATCGATCTGCAGGTCGATATCCTCGGCCATCGGCACGCCCTGTCGAATCAAGCTTTGCACCTGCACTGCGGTTAACACACTCATTAGCAATCCCTCAGGCTATTCCTTTGACTATCCGGACGGCTGCCTGTACGCCACCGGACAGGCACCGTACAATGGCCAACACTTTTTAAGCCGCTGTTCAAATCGTTACGTACCGGCCTAAACGCCCGATTGCTAGCAATTCTGAACAGATTCCACGCCTTCACAACTGACAAAACGGCCAATCATGCGCACCAGCCAGTATCTGCTCTCGACCCTGAAAGAAACCCCTTCTGACGCAGTAGTGATCAGCCACCAACTGTTGCTGCGCGCCGGCATGATCCGCCGTTTGGCGTCTGGCCTGTACACCTGGCTACCGATGGGTCTGCGAGTATTGCGCAAGGTCGAGGCGATAGTGCGCGAAGAGATGAACGCCGCCGGCTCCTTAGAGGTGCTGATGCCGCTGTTTCAGCCGGCCGAACTCTGGCAAGAGTCGGGGCGCTGGGAAGAGTACGGCCCCGAGTTGCTACGGGTGAAAGACCGTCACGGCCGCGAGTTTTGCGCAGGTCCGACCCACGAAGAAGTGATCACCGATCTAGCCCGTAACGAGCTGAACAGCTACAAGCAGTTGCCGCTCAATTTGTATCAAATCCAGACCAAGTTTCGCGATGAAATCCGCCCGCGCTTCGGCCTGATGCGCGGCCGCGAGTTCATCATGAAGGACGCTTACTCCTTCCACCAAGACCAAGCCTCTTTGCAGCAAACCTACGACCGCATGCACCAAGCCTACTGCAACGTGTTTACCCGGTTAGGCTTGAACTTTCGCCCGGTAGAGGCCGACACCGGCTCGATCGGCGGCACCGGCTCCCATGAGTTCCACGTACTGGCCGAATCGGGTGAAGACGACATCGCCTTCAGCGACAGTTCGGGCTACGCCGCTAACATCGAAAAAGCCGAAGCCATCCCGCGCGAAACCGTGCGCGCTGCGCCGACTGAAGAACTGCGCTTGGTCGATACGCCCAATGCTAAAACCATCGCCGAGTTGGTCAGCCAATTTGATCTGGCCATCGAGAAAACCGTGAAAACCTTGGTGGTGCGTGCCGCCGAAGAAGGCAAGTTGATCGCCTTGGTTATCCGTGGTGACCATGAGCTAAATGAGATCAAAGCGGCCAACCTTGCCCAAGTCGCCAGCCCACTGGTGTTCGCCTCAGAAGTCGAACTGCGTGACGCCATAGGTGCCGGCGCAGGTTCTCTTGGCCCGCTGAATATGCCACTGGCGTGCATTGTCGACCGCTCCGTGGCGCTGATGAGCGACTTTGGCGTTGGCGCTAATATCGATGACCAGCACTACTTCGGTGTGAACTGGGAGCGCGACTTGCCGCTACCGGATGTGGCCGATTTGCGTAATGTGCTGGCCGGTGACCCAAGCCCAGACGGCCAAGGCACCCTAGTGATTAAGCGCGGCATCGAGGTGGGGCATATCTTCCAACTCGGCACCAAGTACAGCCAGGCGCTGAACTGCCAAGTACTGGGCGACAACGGCAAACCGGTGATTCTGACCATGGGTTGCTACGGCATCGGGGTGTCGCGTGTAGTGGCCGCCGCTATCGAGCAGAATTTCGACGAGCGCGGGATTCTCTGGAATGACACCTTGGCGCCGTTCCAAATTGCCCTAGTGCCACTGCGCTACGAGACCGAGGTGGTGCGCGAAGCCACCGACAAGCTGTATGCCGAGCTAACGGCTGCCGGCTTTGAAGTGCTGCTGGACGATCGCGACAAGAAAACCAGCCCCGGCATCAAGTTTGCCGACATGGAGCTGATCGGCATTCCGCATCGCATCGTGGTCAGCGATCGCGGCTTGGCCGACGGCAACCTAGAGTACAAGAGTCGTCGCGAAACCGAGGCGCAAGCCATTCCAGCCGCCGATGTGCTGGCGTTTTTGCAAGCACGCATTCGCGGCTAAGCGAGGCCATATGTACCGCCGACCGACCCTGCACACCAGCGCCGCCCTGTGTGGCGCGCTGCTGCTCAGCGGCTGCGCCAATCAGTTGGGGCAGCGCAGCGAGCACGAGCAACGCATCGAACGCAAACTCGTCGAGCACAGTTTGCAAATTGATGTGGGCGAGCCACCGCTGCTGGAGTTGCCGCAGCGCCGGGTGCGTATTCTTGAGCAAAAAACCTTCGAGGTCACCGAGTTCGAGGTAAGCCGCCACTACGACCGCTACACGCCTTACCAAGGCTGGCGTGAACTCTACGAAGTGCCGCTCGGTGCGGGTGCGGTGGTGGCCGGCGTGGGCGCCAACGTAGCGAACATCCTGACCTTCGGCAGCGTCCCGGAAAGCGCCACCAAGGGTTGGTTTGATTACGGCTTTGCCGGCCTCAATCCGGCCATGAACGTCGAGTCCCATGGCCGCTCGCAGCAAAACTTAGCGGGCACCAATGAAACCCAACTGGGCACGCGCAAAGAGTATTCCAACGTGCCCTGGAGCGATCGGCCGGTCAGCGTGATTGCCGGCAAGCAGCGCCATGAACTCAGCACCGACAGCAAAGGCATCTTGCGCCTCAACCTGCTCGACAGCCCATTCGCCGAGCAGGCCAATATCAGCCGCGTGGGCAAGCTACAGTTCAGCGTCAGCGACCCGCAAGACGGCACGCAAGGCCACGCCAGTTTATTGGTCAGCCGTACGCTGCAAGGTAAATTGGTTGAGGCGCACGCGCTGGTCTTTAACGACCTTGAGGGTGACGACGTGGCGCAATGGGTGCATCGGGTGAAACGTCTCGCCGATTTAGGCCTGGAAGAAGAAGCCAGCGAACTGGAACAAAGCCTGATCGAACTCACCCGCAACGATCCCGAACTGCAGCAGGAGTTTCTCCGCTCGCTGCAAAAAAATGCCGGCCGCCTAGCCGCCGACCCGGGCGCTAACGAGTAAGAGTGGCGCGGGTCAGACGATCACCGCTGCGTTACACCGGCTCACCGAGCAAGTCCAGCAGCGCCATCAGCGCCTGACAATAAAGCCGACCACGCCTTGCAGGGGTTGCTCACTCAACTCAACCGCCGCCACCTTTGCCGCCGCCGGCCCCTGCGCAAGCCAGTCAGACAACTCGCGCACCGCCGCCTCCTCGCCCTCCATCAGCACCTCAACCCGACCATCCGCCAGATTACGTACCCAACCGTCCAATTCTAAACGCTGCGCTTGCGCATCGGTGTGCTGGCGAAAAGCAACGCCCTGCACGCGCCCACTGACCAGCCCATGCAGACAAATACGCGGCATTACTCGACTCCTTTTTGCAGTTGCGCCAAACGCGCACGCACGCCTGCCGCCGTTTGCTCGCCCAGTAAGCGCTCACGCAGTTTGCCCTGCGCATCGATAATATAGGTCACCGGCAATACCTCACTGCGCGGCAACTGCCAGCGCTCGACTGGGTCTTGCGCCAAGACCCGATACTGGATGCCCAGGGCGCTACTGGCCCGGCTTAATTCAGCGCCTTGCAGTTGGTCAAAATTAACCCCCAGCACCAACACCGGCGGCACGCTGCCCGGCTGCGCCAGCTTATTCAACTCAGCAACTTCAGCCCGGCAAGGACCACACCACTGCGCCCAGTAATTAATCACTAACCACTGGCCTTCTAGCTGCTCAGCCGTTACCTTTCGTCCATACTGATC
>JAIERD010000260.1 GCA_019747155.1 Pseudomonadaceae bacterium | reverse complement strand
AATTACCATCGCGGCGTCTGGCACCACCCGGTGCTGACGATCGAAAAGCGGGATGACTTCCTGGTGGTTGATCGCAGTGGTTCTGGCAACAACTGCGATGAGCATTTCTTCAACGAGGCGGAGTGTTTACTCCTCGCCCCCCACCAATAAGAGAAGGCCTGAGCGACGCAACCCGACGCCAGGTGTAAGAGGTAACTACTGTGGAAGCACATCTACTGGAATGGCTGAACCTGAGCATTCGCTGGGTTCATATGATCACTGGCGTGGCCTGGATTGGCGCCTCGTTTTATTTCGTCTGGCTGGAAAACAACCTGAACCGGGTCAACCCGCGCGATGGGTTGGCCGGCGACTTATGGGCGATCCACGGTGGCGGTATCTATCACCTGGAAAAATACAAACTGGCCCCGCCAACCATGCCGGACAACCTTCATTGGTTTAAATGGGAAGCCTATTTCACCTGGCTGTCCGGCGTTGCCCTGTTGATGGTGGTGTTCTACCTCAACCCGACCCTGTACCTGATCGCCCCCGGCAGCAGCATGGCGCCCGCCATGGCAATTGCTATCGGCATCGGCTCGCTGATCGCCGGCTACGTGGCCTATCACTTTCTCTGCGACTCGGCCTTGGGCAAACGCCCAGCCTTGCTCGGCGCGGTGCTGTTTATTCTGTTGATCGCAGCGGCCTATGGCTTTAGCACCATTTTCAGTGGCCGTGCGGCCTACCTGCATGTAGGCGCCATTATCGGCACCATCATGGTCGGCAACGTGTTCTTCACCATCATGCCGGCGCAACGCGCACTGGTTAAGGCGATTGCAGAAAATCGCAGCCCCGACCCAGCCCTGCCGGCCAAAGGCTTGCTGCGTTCACGGCACAACAACTACTTCACCTTGCCAGTGCTGTTCATCATGATCAGCAACCACTTCCCGAGCACCTATGGCAGCCAATACAACTGGCTGATTCTGGCTGGGATCGCGGTCATGGCCGTACTGGTCCGTCACTACTTCAACACCCGCCACAACAGCAACAAGTTCGCCTGGACCATCCCTGTCGCCGCTTTAGGCATGATCTGCCTAGCCTTCGTCACCGGCCCGAGCAGCCAACCAGCCGCCCCCGTAACCGTAGTGAAAACCAACGCCGAAATTTTCAAGCAAGTGCATGAGGTGATTGAGCAGCGCTGCACGGTTTGTCACTCGGCCAAGCCCACCAGCCCGATGTTCAGCACCGCACCGGCCGGAGTGATGTTCGATACCGCCGAGCAAATTCGTCTGCTGGCACCCCGCATTCAGGCGCAAGCGGTAACCACCCAAACCATGCCCTTGGGCAATCTGACCCAGATGACCCCGGCTGAGCGCGAACTGCTCGGCGCGTGGATTAACCAAGGGGCCAAACTCAACTAAGGCCACTTACTCGCAGCCTTAGGTCTGGTCACAAGGCCAAACCTAAGGCCAGCCAATAGCTTCACCCTGTACCTGCCCTACCCATAACAACAATGACGGAGATACCCATGAAGCGTACTTTTCCAAGGCTTTTGCTCGCCTGCTGTTTCCCCCTTGCCGGTCAGGCAATGGCCGGTGATCTGCTGCACTTTCAGGACAACAGCATCACCTACCTGAACGGCAGCAACTTCAATGAAATGAACTTCGACAAAGAAGAACAGAAGTCGCAAAGCACCTTCACCTTCGAGCACGCCAGCGGCTGGAACTGGGGTGATATTTTTGCCTTCTACGATTACGTCGATGCCGACAACGTCCAGTACAGCGGCAGCTTTGCTCAAGGCACTTTCGATGCCAGCGAGAAATCCAATTTCTACTACATGGAAATCTCCCCGCGCATCAGCGGCAGCTGGATGACAGGCCAGAGCCTGGCGTTCGGCCCCGTTAAGGATGTGCTGGCAGCCTTCACCTATGAAAAAGGCAACGGCGGCCCAGGCACCGAGAACTACCTGTACGGTGTTGGGCTGGACTGGGATGTACCCGGCTTTGCTTACCTGTCGACTAACCTGTACCAGGTCAAAATTAACGACCATGTACTGTCCACCGACACCAGCGGCCCAGGCTATGCCCAGCAGTTGACCGTTGCCGGCGCTTACCCAATCGCCATCGGCAACCAGGACTTTGTCATCGACGGCTATGCCGACTGGCGTAACGGTTCTAAATCTGCCGGCACCCAAACCTCGCTGGGTTCCTCGATTCAGATCAAGTGGGACGCCGGTAAGCAATTGTTTGGCGAAGGCCGCAAGCTCTACGTCGGTACCGAGCTGAACATGTGGCACAACAAGTACGGCCTCAAGCCTGTTGATGGTTCGGGCGATGGTTTCGACCAGGCCACCGTGCAGGCGCTGGTGAAGTACCACTTCTAAACACCGTTTCAACGCTTAACTCCACGCCCAGACAGCCCAGCTGCTGGGCGTGGTTGTTTAGCCCGCAGTAATTCCGAGCACAAACACCGCGCAACATCTTCCGCAAGCTGTCAGCCCTCACTCAAACGCCACGCCCAAAGCACCGCCAACCGCCTGAATAACACGCCAGACATACCCCGCCTGGTGCGGCCTGTGCGCCCGCGAGCATACGCGGCAGAACCGCTGAAGGTCGGCTTTGTCTATATCTTCGGCGTGTGTTTTTTTGCCGCCTTCGTCGAGGTGGTCTTCAGTCAGTTCATCGACAAACTGCGCAAACTGATCTCGCCGGTGGTGACTGGCACCATCATCTGTTTGATGGGCCTGTCCCTGATCAAGGTGGCCGTTACCGACATGGCCGGCGGCCTCAACTCGGCGAGCGCCGCGACCCTCAACAGCATGCCGAAGATCACCTTCGCACAGAACAACGGGGTGATCCAACTGACCGGCGTCGCCAGTCGCCATGTGGCCTTGTATATCGCCGCCATCATGGTGTTGCTGGGGCTATTTCCGGTAATCGGCGCAGTGCTGCTGGGCATGCCCAAACCGGTACTCGGCGGTGCCACCCTCATCATGTTCGGTACCGTGGCCGGGATCAAGATCCTCGCCGAAGCCGGCTTGCACCGCCGTAACATGCTGATTGTGGGCATCTCGCTGGGCCTGGGGATTGGCGTGGCGGTGGTGCCCGAGGTGCTACTGTCGCTGCCAAAAACCCTGCACCTGAACTTCGAATCATCGATCACCGTCGGCGCTTTAAGCGCCATCTTGCTGAATATCTTCCTGCCGGAAGAGCCCAGCGCCGAAGAGGAAGAGGACTACGACTTCGATCCTGAAGCGGCCATGACCACCGTGCGGCAAACCATCGAACAAGCCCAACCCAGCACCATCGGTCTGGCCGATTACAGCCCGACTGCGAACCCGTCAGCCAGCGCCACCGCAAACTTGAAGTGACCAGCTAACGCGTTGCAACGAACACCACAAAGACGCCATCGACGCCTTTGTGGTTGTGACTAATAGCCCGAAACTGCAGAACCAACCGTCGGCACGCAGCCTTAACTAGCGGCTTTTTAATATTCCAGAACAATAGTACTGTAGAGATAGCTACTTTAAATGTAGGTATCTCTATGAACGACTGGCTAACCCTTATCATCGGCCTACCCACCGCCAACGCTACCGCGCGCATGCGGGCGTGGCGTGCCTTGAAGGGCAGCGGCGCGGCCGTGCTGCGCGATGGTGCTTATCTGCTGCCAGCCACCCCCGACTGCCTGGAGGCGCTGCGGGCCGTCGAGCGCGACATCCTGGCCATCAATGGCACCGCCTTTCTGCTGCCGATCTGTGACCCACAGGGTGAACGCTTTATTGCGCTGTTCGAGCGTGGCGAGGACTACGCCCAATTGCGTGGCGAGATCGAGGCCTGTCATGCCCAGCTGAGCGCCGAGAATGCGCAGGCCAGCACCAAGCAGATTCGTAAATTACGCAAGGCCTTCGCCCAGTTGGCCGGCATCGACTTCTTCCCTGGCGCCCCCCAGCAGCAGGCCGATACGGCGTTGCAGGCGTTGGAAACTGCCGTTAGCCGCGCCTTATCGGCAGACGAACCGAGCAGCCGAGAGCTGCCCATCGAGCTGCGCAAAACCAGTGACTACCAGGGGCGCACTTGGGCGACCCGCCAGCGCCCCTGGGTCGATCGCATGGCGAGCGCCTGGCTGATTCGGCGCTTCATCGATCCTGCGGCCCGCATCCTCTGGCTGGAGTCGCCCGCCGACTGCCCGACTGACGCCCTCGGGTTTGATTTTGATGGTGCAAGTTTCAGCCATGTCGGCAACCTTGTGACCCTGGAAACCTTGCAAGCCAGCTTCGCCATTAACCAGCCAGGGCTCGATCGCCTGGCCGCGCTGGTGCATTACCTCGATATCGGCGGGCTCCAGCCGGTCGAGGCCGCCGGTATCGAGCGCGTACTGGCCGGACTGCGCGACACAATCCCGAATGACGACTACCTACTAACTGCGGCCAGTGCCATCTTCGATGGGTTGCTGGCGACTTTCGCGAAAGAAGAGAACGCCCATGAATGAAGCCCAATCACCCGCCGGGCCGGACAGCCCGAGCGCCCCATCCGTCAGCCTGCTTGAGGCCTTTTGGTTCTGGTTGAAACTGGGTTTCATCAGCTTCGGGGGCCCGGCCGGGCAGATTTCGATCATGCACCAGGAGCTGGTCGAACGCCGCCGCTGGATCTCCGAGAAGCGCTTTTTACATGCGCTCAATTACTGCATGTTGTTGCCCGGCCCCGAGGCCCAGCAACTGGCCACCTACATTGGTTGGTTGATGCATCGCACCTGGGGCGGGGTGATCGCCGGCGTGCTGTTCGTGCTGCCCTCCTTGTTTATCCTGATCGCGCTGTCATGGCTGTACATCGCCTTTGGCGAGGTGCCGGTAGTGGCTGGCCTGTTCTATGGCATCAAGCCTGCGGTAACCGCCATTGTGGTGCAGGCCGCTCACCGAATTGGCTCGCGCGCGTTAAAGAACAACTGGCTGTGGGGCATAGCGGCGGCGGCCTTCGTGGCCATCTTCGCGCTCAATCTGCCATTCCCGCTGATCGTCCTCGGCGCGGCAATGCTCGGCTATGTTGGCGGTCGATTGGCACCCGACAAGTTCAGCATCGGCGGTGGTCATGCTGCGACGAAACAATCCTACGGCCCGGCGCTGATCGATGACGACACGCCTACCCCTGAACATGCGCGTTTTCGCTGGCCGCGTTTGGTGCTGTTGCTGGTGACCGGCGCGGTCTTGTGGGCGTTGCCGATGGGCCTGCTGTGGCTGCTGTTTGGCTGGGAAGGCACCTTTACCCAGATGGGCTGGTTCTTCACCAAGGCGGCGTTGCTGACCTTCGGCGGCGCCTATGCGGTGCTGCCCTACGTTTACCAGGGCGCGGTCGGTCACTACGGCTGGCTGACGCCGACCCAGATGATCGATGGTCTGGCACTGGGTGAAACCACGCCGGGGCCGTTGATCATGGTGGTGGCTTTCGTCGGCTTCGTCGGCGCCTATGTGCAGCAGGTGTTCGGTCCCGAGCAGCTGTTTCTGGCCGGCGCGTTAGCCGCCAGCCTGGTCACCTGGTTCACCTTTCTGCCGTCCTTCCTGTTCATTCTCGCCGGTGGCCCGCTGGTGGAGTCGACTCACAATGAACTACGGTTCACCGCACCACTGACCGCCATCACGGCGGCGGTGGTGGGGGTGATCCTCAACCTGGCGCTGTTCTTCGGCTACCACGTACTCTGGCCGCAAGGTTTCAGCGGCCACTTCGACTGGCCCTCGGCGCTGATCGCCTTGGCCGCCGCCGTCGCGCTGTTTCGCTTCAAGCGCAGTGTGATCCAGGTTTTACTGGCCTGCGCCTTAGTCGGTCTGGGGGTGCATTTGCTTTCGCAATGAGAGCTGCGTAATCAGTACGCGGCGCCGACACCTGCGGCTCGACTTCGGCCCGCAGTTGGCGGGTCTGTATGCCAGCTCTTGGGGATTCTCGCAGCCTCTTGCCAAGGCTGCAGAACCCTAAGGGTTACGAATGGCGATGCCCGTTAGCTGTTGCAAAGCGCAGGTTGGAAGGGTTACCGATTAGCGCTGCTTTTATCCGCATACATCGCCTCATCGGCATGCTTGAGCAACTGTGCGACCCCATCACCGTGCTCGGGGTAATGGGCAATGCCGATGCTCGGCAGTATGTGCATATTGCGCCCCTCAAGATCCATCGGCTGGCTCAGGGCAGCGCGGATTTTCCCAGCGACCAACAGCGCCGTTTGCGGCTGTTTGATCGTTTCCAGTAGCACCACAAACTCGTCGCCGCCAATCCGGGCAACGGTATCGCCCTCGCGCACCGCTTGTTTCAGCCGGCTGGCCACTTCCTGCAGCAACAGGTCACCGACGGCGTGACCGAAGGAGTCGTTGACCTGCTTGAACTTGTTCAAGTCCAGAAAGATCACGCACACCCGTCCGCCACTGTGCTTGACCCTGGCCAACGCAACAGTCAGACGGTCATACAAAAAAGTCCGGTTCGGCAAACCAGTCAACTCGTCGTTTTGCGCCATATGCTGCAAGCGGGCATACAGCCGTTTACGCTCGATGGCGGTGACCACCTGAGTGGCGACAAACTGCAACAACTCCAAGTGTTTCTCGGTATAACTGACACTGCCCGCGCGGCTCTTTAGCACCAGCGCGCCGATGGTGCCCTGGCTCGAGTAAAGCGGCACACCCAGCCAGCAAAAGGTGCTGACATCGACCACCATGGGTAACGTGGCCAAC
>JAIERD010000267.1 GCA_019747155.1 Pseudomonadaceae bacterium | reverse complement strand
GTTGGCGGACTGTTCGCTGCGCTCCTGAGTCCGCCCTACGCCCACCCTACATTCCACTAACCCACCAATTGATTGAGCGACAGAATCGGCAGCAGGATGGCCAGCACTATCACCAGCACTACCGCGCCCATAAACACCAGCATAAAGGGCTCGAACAGCCCGACCAATAGCGCCACTTGCGCCGCCAGATCGTTTTCCTGATTGCGTGCGGTGCGGGCCAGCATCTGGTCCAGCTCGCCGGATTTCTCGCCGCTGGCGATCATGTGCAGCATCATCGGCGGGAACTCTTCGCTGGCCTCGAGTGCGCGGGTCAGGCTGCTGCCTTCGCGCACCGTTTGCGCGGCGATAATGACCTTATCGCGGATGCGCAGGTTGGCGATCACCGCTGCGGCAATCGACAAGGCCTCCACCAGTGGCACGCCGCTTTTGCTGAGGATCGCCAGGGTCGAGGCGAAGCGTGCAGTATTGGTTGCCCGCGCCAGCCGGCCGACCAGCGGAATGGCCAGCACCATGGCGTCCCAACGGCGCTGCAGCGCCTCATCGCGCAGGGCATAGCGGATGCCGAGCACGCCGCCGATCAGCACCAGCGCCATCAGCCAGCCCCAACTCTTGACCACCGAACTGGTGGCGATCAGCCCTCGCGTCAGCACCGGCAACTCTTGCCCGGTGTTGACGAACACCTTGACCACGTCCGGCACCACGTAGCCGAGCAGAAAGCAGACGATAGTCAGCGAGGCGACCATAAGGATCACCGGGTAGAGCAAGGCCAGCTGGATTTTCTGCCGCGATTGCTGGCGCTGCTCGGTGTAGTCGGCCAGCTGATCGAGCACCAGGCCCAAGTGTCCTGCGTGTTCACCGGCGGCGACCGTGGCGCGGTACAGCTCGGGAAAAGCCGCCGGATATTCCTTGAGGCTGGCGGCCAGGCTGTGGCCTTCCAGCACCCGGCCGCGCACCGCCAGCAGCATGGATTTGATCTTCGGCGTGGTCGATTGCGCAGCGGCGGCGCGCAAAGCTTCTTCAATCGGCAAAGCGGCCTGCACCAGGGTTGCCAGTTGCCGGGTCAGCAGGGCCAGGTCGCGAGCGCCCAAACCTTGGGCAAAGCCGAGGGTGCCACTGCTCTTTTGCTCACGGCCACGGGCCTGCTTGACCTCCAGCGGCGTCAGCTGTTTATCGCGCAAAAATTGCCGGGCCTGACGCGGGCTGTCGGCCTCAAGCATGCCTTTTTGCTGGCGGCCGTTGTTATCAAGGGCGAGGTATTCGAAGGCGGCCATCAGGCATTACCTCGCCGGCACAGGCGAGCACGCTGTTGTAGGAGCGGGCTTGCCCGCGAAACCCAAACCATCGCTTCGCGGCCAAGGCCGCTCCTACAGAGGCGGCATGTATCTGTGGTAGTGCGAACGGCGTGCATGGTTATTCCTCCCGCGTCACGCGCAGCACTTCTTCCAGGGTGGTGGCGCCTTCGCGGACCTTGCGCATGCCGTCGTCGCGAATGCTCGGGCCAAATTTCCGCGCGTGTCTGGTCATCTCCTGCTCGCTGGCGCCGTTGTGCACCAAGGTGCGCAGGGCGTCGTCGAACATCACCAATTCATAGATGCCGGTACGGCCGCGATAGCCCAGCTGGCGGCAATCAGTGCAGCCCATCGCGCGATGCAGGGTCGGCGGTGTGGCCGGGTCGCCACCGACCAGCGCGCATTCGGCCGCATCGGCTTGATAGGGCTGTTTGCAGCTGGGGCAGAGCACCCGCACCAGTCGCTGGGCCAACACGCCGAGCAAGGATGAGGACAACAAAAACGGCTCGATGCCCATGTCCACCAGCCGGGTCACCGCGCCGATGGCGGTGTTGGTGTGCAGGGTCGAGAGCACCAGGTGGCCGGTCAGCGAGGCCTGCACGGCGATTTCGGCGGTCTCCTTGTCACGGATTTCGCCGATCATCACCACGTCCGGGTCTTGCCGCAAAATGGCCCGTAGGCCACGGGCGAAGGTCATCTCGACCTTGCTATTAACCTGGGTCTGGCCGATGCCTTCGAGGTGGTATTCGATTGGGTCTTCGACGGTGAGAATATTACGGGTGCCGTCGTTCAGGCTGACCAGGCTGGCGTACAAAGTGGTGGTCTTGCCCGAGCCGGTCGGGCCAGTGACCAGGATGATGCCGTGGGGTTTCTTCACCGCCTCGGTCATCAAGCTGCGGTCGCGCTCGCTCATGCCCAGGTGCTGTAGGGTCAGGCGGCCGGCTTGTTTGTCGAGCAAACGCATCACCACCCGCTCGCCGTTGGCCGAGGGCAGAGTGGACACGCGGATATCCACCTCGCGGCCACCGACCCGCAGCGACATGCGTCCGTCTTGCGGCACGCGTTTCTCGGCGATATCCAGCTTGGCCATCACCTTGATCCGCGACACCAGCAGCGCCGCCAACTCACGCTTGGGCTGGACCATCTCACGCAGGATGCCGTCGATGCGAAAGCGGATCACCAAGCGTTTTTCAAACGTTTCGACGTGGATGTCCGAGGCGTTCTCTTTGATCGCCTCGCCGAGGATGGCGTTGATCAGCCGAATAATCGGCGCATCGTCCTCTTGCTCCAGCAGGTCTTCGGTTTCCTGGATCTGCTCGGCGAGGCTGGCCAGGTCCATGTCCGAACCGAGGTCTTCAACCATCTGCATGGCGGCGGAGGAGTCGTGCTGGTAGGCATCGCTCAGCGCCTGATCAAAAGCCGGTACCGTCAGCCAGGCCAGCGGCAGCACGGCGCCGACATAGCGCTGGGCTTCCTGCACCGCATTCAAGCTGGCGCCCACCCGCGCCTGCAGGCACCGGCCGTCGAGTAACACGCCATGACGCTTGGCAAAGGTAAACGGCAGACGCCGCAACTGCACGGTAGGGGTTTGCATATTGTTCTGTGCCCAAAAAACCAGTGACGGGTGGCCGCGCTTCTGTGAGCGCAGAGCGCTATAAAGCGCAGTTCAGCATGACGGTCAATCGCTTTGGCGGATTTTTTGTGAATCGGTGCGGGCCAGCACAGCAGCTAAATACAGTTTTACCCACCACGCGCCGCACCACTCCGCCGGCATCAGCGCTGACCCATGACCGGGACCGGTCCGATCAGCCACTGTAACGACGCATCGCATTCGAGCCGTCTCTGGTTGATGATGCCCAGATGAAAAGCTTCCAGATGAAATGGCAGCTCAAACAGTGCAGTGGCAATAGGCCACTTGAGCGAACTTGGCTGGCAGGCCAGACTGAGGGGGCGCGCAGCGGATGTTCCCCGCCCGGCTATTTCGACGTGTCGCTGCGGGATGGCTATCCTGTAAACAGGCTCACGACTAAAGCCGCAACCCCATCAGAGCCATTTACGCGCTGACTGCGCGCCGCAAAACGCCAAACGCCGACGCCAAGGAACCCGTTAATGACGTCCCGACCGCTGCTCCACCTGCTTATTAGTTTTATGCTCGGCCTGCTGCCCGGATTCGCCGCCTGGGCCGACAATGGGGTGAGCCCGGACGAGATTCATATCGGCATGGTCAATGCGCAAAGTGGCCCGGCGGCGGGCTTGGGCTTAGGTGTGCACGCTGGCGCCGAGGCTTACTTTGCCCGGATCAACGCCGAGGGCGGGGTGAATGGTCGCAAAATCCGCCTGATCGTCAAAGACGATGGCTATGAGCCGACCCGCAGCGCGGCCCTGACCGAGCAACTGATCAAGGACGATCAGGTGTTTGCCCTGCTCGGTTACGTCGGCACCCCCACCTCAAGAGCGGCGCTGCCGATTGCCGCGCAAGCCGAGGTGCCCTATTTGTTTCCGTTCACCGGCGCCGAGTTTCTGCGCACGCCGCTAAAGAAGTGGGCCTTCAACCTGCGTGCCTCCTATTTCGACGAAACCGAGGAGATAGTCGAGCGCATCAGCAAGGACCTTGGCAGCCAAAAAATCGCCTTATTGATGCAGGACGATTCCTTTGGCGAGACGGTCAAGAGCGGCCTCGCCGGCGCCTTGGACAAGCGCGGTTTGGGCATTCATGCCGAGGCGCGAATTCAGCGTAATTCGCTGGACGTCAGTGGTGCGGTGGCGGCGCTGAAGCTTGCCGCGCCGGATGCGATTGTCTTCGTCGGCACTTACCAGCAACTGGCCGCCGCGATCAAGCAAGCCAAGGCCAGCGGTGTTACGGCGCGCTTTTTTACCGTGTCCTTTATCGGCACCGAGAACTTCATTAGCGCCGCCGGCGCCGACGGCGATGGGGTCTATATCACTCAGGTCATGCCATCGCCACACGACCGCACCTTGGCCGTTATTCGCGATTACCTGGCCGACATACAGCCCAGCGAGGTCGGCTATGCCTCGCTGGAGGGCTATATAGGCGCGATGGTTTTCGTCAAAGCCCTGGCCAGCACAGGGGCGCAGCCGACGCGGGCCGAGTTAGCTGACGCCTTGCAATTCCTCAACACTGACCTGGGCGGCTTCAAAGTGGCGTTCTCGCCAAGCAACCATCAAGGCTCCGATGCGGTCTTTCTGACCCGCGTCCAGGCCGGTAAAGCGCTACCCGTGGAGCGCATGCAATAAGCGCAGCAGCGCTCGACAGCAGCGCTCGGTACGCCAAGTAGTTGGTAATTTGCGGCGCTACACGCAGACATAAGCAATCGCTTATGCATTTGATAAAAAACATTAATCTATTCTAATCCAGCAGCCTGACAATCAGGCCTGCAGCCTGTTCAGCCAAGTTCTTTCGACCTGATAAACGGTCATTCATGGCACTCATTAACGGCTGTAAAAAATACCCAACAACCACCCTGTAGACCTAGTGCCAATTGACTTTGCCAAGATTTTCAAGGTGCCGCCCAAGGCTTGCCGATGTAGTCACCTGCAGGCACCGCTACAGAATGGGTTGATGGACTGGCCATTCGCCGGCAAAATGCCGCCCCCACCGGCATGCAGACCCTGCGCCGCGGGATAGTTTGTGCTGATCAGCCACCCCAGCTTGCCAACGTAGTGAGCTGGTTTATCTAATCGATCACACGCAGGAGATTTCAAGTGCACATTGGTGTTCCTCTCGAAACCCACTCTGGTGAGACGCGCGTTGCCGCAACCCCAGAGACCATCAAGAAGCTGATTGCCCACGGCCATCAGGTGACTGTTCAATCCGGTGCCGGCGTTAGCGCCAGCTTGCCCGACCACGTCTATGAAGTGGTTGGCGCAGCTATTGGCGACGCAGCCACCGTGCTGGGTGCGGATTTGGTGCTGAAAGTGCTGGCCCCGAATGACGCCGAACTGGCGCAAATGAAGGCCGGGGCGATTCTGGTTGGCATGCTCAACCCGTTTGACGCTGACTGCATCGCCCGCATGGCCGCTCGCGGCATCTGCGCCTTCGCCCTCGAAGCCGCGCCGCGCACCTCGCGCGCGCAGAGCCTCGACGTGCTGTCGTCGCAAGCCAACATCGCCGGCTATAAAGCCGTGCTGCTTGGCGCGCATCACTATCCGCGCTTTATGCCGATGCTGATGACCGCTGCCGGCACCGTTAAAGCCGCTCGCGTGCTGGTGCTGGGTGCTGGTGTCGCTGGCTTGCAAGCCATTGCCACGGCCAAGCGTATGGGTGCAGTGATCGAAGCTTCGGACGTGCGTCCGGCGGTTAAAGAGCAGATCGAATCGCTCGGCGCCAAGTTTGTTGACGTGCCACTGGAAACCGACGAAGAGCGCGAATGCGCCCAAGGCGTGGGCGGCTATGCCCGGCCAATGCCGGCCTCGTGGATGCAGCGCCAAGCCGGTGCGGTACACGAACGCGCCAAGCTGGCCGACATCGTCATTTGCACTGCGCTGATTCCTGGCCGCAAGGCACCGACCTTGCTGCACGCCGCCACCGTTGAAGAGATGAAGCCCGGCTCGGTAATCATCGACATGGCCGCGTCACAAGGCGGCAACTGCCCACTGACCGAGCTGGAGCAAGTCGTGGTCAAGCACGGCGTAACCATCGTCGGTTACGGCAACTTGGCGACCCTGGTGCCAGCCGACGCTTCGGCACTGTATGCGCGTAACTTGCTGGACTTCCTCAACCTGGTTATCGACAGCGAAGGCAAGTTCCACATCAACCTTGAAGACGACATCGTTGCCGCATGCTTGATGTGCCGTGACGGCGCTGTCGTGCGCACTAACGGCTAAGGCTGAGGACTGAAAAAATGGAAGAAATGCTGATCTCCCACGGGGTCTACAACCTGATCATTTTCGTGCTGGCCATCTATGTTGGCTACCACGTGGTCTGGAACGTTACTCCTGCGCTGCACACCCCGCTGATGGCCGTTACTAACGCCATCTCGGCAATCGTGATTGTTGGCGCCATGTTGGCCGCCGCCCTGACCGTGACCCCGCTGGGTCAAGTGATGGGTACCCTCGCGGTAACCCTGGCCGCCGTGAACGTCTTCGGTGGCTTTATGGTGACCCGCCGGATGCTCGAAATGTTTAAGAAGAAGGCGCCTAAGGCGTCGGTGCCTGCCACTAAGGGTGAGACCCACTGACATGAGCATGAATCTCGTCACCATCCTCTATCTGATCGCTTCGATCTGCTTTATCCAAGCCCTTAAAGGCTTGTCGCACCCGACCACCTCGCGGCGCGGTAACTTCTTCGGCATGCTCGGCATGGGCCTCGCCGGCTTCAC
>JAIERD010000512.1 GCA_019747155.1 Pseudomonadaceae bacterium | reverse complement strand
TGTTGTTTAAACAAATGACCAAACGACTCGGTCCAAATACCCCCGTCAGGAGGCCGAGTGCAGGTGTTGCGTAGAGGAGCATTTGGCAGGATGCCAAATGAGGCATGTTGGGCGCGCTTTCTCTTTGGTTACTTTCTCTTTTGCGCGAGCAAACGTAGCGCAGCGAAGTAACAGCCGCAGGGTGGCCCGAAGGGTGAGCGAAGCGAATCAAGAGAAAGTGACTCGCCGAGGGGTGAAACCATAACCAACAGCCAATGCCAAAGCGGCGTTTGATATGCGGAATAAGTTATGCGGATTTCACACGCCCTACCTGGCTAATTTTATATGGGTAAAGCCCGCACCACCCACCTGCGTCTTCAACCTATCCCGGCCACGCGCCGTGCTTCTTACCTCTCTAGGTTGGTTCCTCCCGTTGCAGAAGCTATGCTAGCTCGCATCTTAATGGAAAATGACTATGACCCTCACCGAGCTGCGTTACATCGTTACCCTTGCCCAAGAGCGGCACTTTGGCCGGGCGGCTGAGCGTTGCCATGTCAGCCAGCCGACCCTGTCGGTGGGGGTCAAGAAGCTCGAAGACGAGCTAGGCGTGATGATTTTTGAGCGCAGCAAGAGCGCGGTGCGCCTGACGCCAGTGGGCGAAAATATCATCGTGCAGGCGCAGAAGGTGTTGGAGTCGGCGCAGGGCATTCGTGAGTTGGCGCAGGTCGGCAAGAACCAACTGGTGGCACCGCTACGAGTCGGCGCCATCTATACCGTTGGGCCTTATCTGTTCCCGCATTTGATCCCGCAGTTGCACCGGGTCGCGCCGCAGATGCCGTTGTATATCGAAGAAAACTTCACCCATGTGCTGCGCGACAAACTGCGCAATGGCGAGCTGGACGCGATCATCATCGCCCTGCCGTTTCTCGAAGCCGATGTGCTGACCAAGACCCTGTATGACGAGCCGTTTTATGTGCTGATGCCGGCCGATCACCCCTGGACGGCGAAAACCAGCATCGACAGCGCCCTGCTTAACGACAAAAGTTTGCTGCTCCTCGGTGAGGGTCATTGCTTTCGCGATCAGGTGCTGGAGGCCTGCCCGACTGTGCGCAAGGGCGACGAGCAGCACACCACGGTGGAATCCAGCTCACTGGAAACCATCCGCCATATGGTCGCCTCGGGGCTGGGCATCTCGGTGCTGCCGTTCTCGGCGGTGAACAGCCATCACTACGCGCCGGGGATTATCGCGGTACGACCGCTGAGCCCACCGGTGCCGTTTCGCAGCATCGCGATTGCCTGGCGCGCCAGCTTCCCGCGCCCGCAGGCGATTGATGTGCTGGCCGACTCGATCCGCCTGTGTTCGGTGGTGCGCCCGCAAGGCAGCGGCGCCCCGGCATGACGGCACTGTCACACATCCCGGTCACCGAACTGAAAGGCGTCGGCGCAGCGCTGGCCGAGAAGCTGGCGCGGGTTGGGCTGGAAACCCTGCAAGACATCCTCTTTCACCTGCCGCTGCGCTATCAGGACCGCACCCGTTGCGTGCCGATTGGCGCGCTGCGGCCGGGCCAGGATGCAGTGGTCGAAGGCGTGGTGGCCGGGGCCGATGTGCTGATGGGCCGGCGGCGCAGTTTGTTGGTGCGCCTGAGCGATGGCACGGGCACCCTGAGCCTGCGTTTTTATCACTTTAGTACTGCGCAAAAAGACGCCCTCAAGCGCGGCACCCATGTGCGCTGCTACGGCGAGGCGCGCCCCGGCGCCTCGGGGCTGGAGATTTATCACCCGGAATACCGCACCCTTAACGACAGCGAGCCGGCGGCGCTGGAACAGACCCTGACGCCGATTTATCCGACCACCGAAGGCCTTACCCAGCAACGCCTGCGCCAGCTCAGCGAGCAAGCGCTGGCGCGTCTGGGCCCGCACAGTTTACCCGACTGGTTGCCGGCGCCCCTGGCCCGCGAATACCAACTGGCGCCCCTCGACCAAGCGCTGCGTTACCTGCACCGACCGCCACCGGATGCAGACCAGGAGGAGTTGGCCGAGGGCCGGCATTGGGCCCAGCATCGATTGGCCTTCGAGGAGTTACTGACCCATCAATTGTCGATGCAGCGCTTGCGCGAAAGTCTGCGCTCGCAACACGCGCCGCCCTTGCCCAAGAGCCAGCGACTGGTCGGGCAGTTTTTGGCTAACTTGGGCTTCCCACCCACCGGTGCCCAGCAACGGGTCGGTGCCGAAATCGCCTACGATCTGAGCCAGTCCGAGCCGATGCTGCGTTTGCTGCAAGGCGATGTTGGCGCCGGTAAAACCGTGGTGGCGGCCTTGGCGGCCCTGCAAGCGCTGGAGGCCGGTTATCAGGTGGCGCTGATGGCCCCAACCGAGATTCTCGCCGAGCAGCACTTCATCAGTTTCCAGCGCTGGCTTGCGCCGCTGGGCATCGAGGTGGCGTGGCTGGCCGGCAAGCTCAAGGGCAAGGCGCGGACCAGTTCGCTGGCACAAATTGCCGGTGGCACGCCGATGGTGGTCGGCACTCACGCGCTGTTTCAGGATGAAGTGCAGTTTGCCAAATTGGCGCTGGTGATAATCGACGAGCAGCATCGCTTCGGCGTGCAGCAACGGCTGGCGCTGCGCAAAAAAGGTGTAGATGGCCGCTTGTGCCCGCATCAGCTGATCATGACCGCCACGCCGATCCCGCGCACCTTGGCGATGAGCGCCTACGCCGACCTCGACACCTCGATCCTCGACGAACTGCCGCCGGGGCGCACGCCGGTGAATACCCTGCTGATTGCCGATAGCCGGCGCATCGAGGTCATCGAGCGGGTGCGCTCGGCCTGTCACGAGGGCCGCCAAGCCTATTGGGTGTGCACCCTGATTGAGGAGTCGGAGGAGCTGACCTGTCAGGCGGCGGAATCGGCTTACGAAGACTTATCGGCAGCGCTCGGCGGCTTGCATGTCGGGCTGATTCACGGACGCATGAAGGCCCCGGAAAAAGCTGCAGTAATGGCGCAATTCAAGCAAGGTCAGTTGCAACTATTAGTCGCGACCACGGTGATCGAGGTGGGCGTCGATGTACCCAATGCCAGCCTGATGATTATCGAAAACCCCGAGCGCCTCGGCCTTTCGCAACTGCACCAATTGCGCGGCCGAGTTGGACGGGGCAGCGCGGCCAGTCACTGCGTATTGCTCTATCACCCGCCGCTGTCGCAGCTCGGTCGCCAGCGTTTGGGCATCATGCGCGAGACCAATGACGGTTTTATCATCGCCGAGAAAGACCTCGAACTGCGCGGCCCCGGCGAGATGCTCGGCACCCGCCAGACCGGCTTGCTGCAGTTCAAAGTGGCCGACCTGCTGCGCGACGCCGACCTGTTACCGGCGGTGCGCGACGCCGCGCAACAACTGCTGGCCGACTGGCCGCAACACGTCAGCCCGCTGCTAGAGCGCTGGCTACGGCATGGCCAGCAATACGGGCAAGTCTGACGATCAATCCGCCAAGCTTGCCCGTGCTGGTTATACTGCAAGCAGAACAGGCCGTATAACCTGTGCGCCGTAGTTTTCAGCGCGCCTGAGCAGCCCCCTTCGCAGGACCCGAATATGACCCAAGCCACCGCCGCTATCGTTGCAACCGAGAACCTGCAGCCACCTGCCATCATCGTGCAGTTGCTGGAAAAACTCGCGCTGCCTTACCAAGTTTGCCTCGAGCAACCAGGCTTGGCACCAGCGCAGCGGGTGCAAGCGGTGCTGCTGGAAGATGAACTGGGCGCGCTGCTGGTGCTCTACCCGCAGAGCCAACTGCTCGACCTCAGCCGGCTGGCCGAACTGACCGGGCGCAAGCTAATCGCGGTCAAACCCGAACGCCTAGAGCGGATGCTCGGCAAGCATAAGCTGGCGCAACTGCCGGGCCTGCCGGCGCTGACCAGCTCGCCCTGCCTGTATGAAGAGCGACTGCTGCAAGAGCCGACGCTGCTGATCGAGTCCGGCCAGCCCGGCGTGCTGCTGGCGATCCCCAGCGAAGCCTTCCGCGGCCTACTGAGCAAAGCCAGCACCGCACGCTTTGGTGAGTTGCTCAGCCAAATTCAGCCGAACCTTAATCGCCCCGACGATGACCGCGCGGAAATCAGCCAAGCGGTGCAAGCCTTCACGGCCCGGCGCATTCAGCAGCGTCTGGAAGAAACCATCGAAATTCCACCACTGCCAGAAACCGCGCAACGGATCATCAAACTGCGAGTTGATCCGGACGCCACCGTCGATGACATCACCGGCGTGGTCGAAACCGACCCGGCACTGGCCGCCCAAGTAGTGAGCTGGGCGGCCTCGCCTTACTACGCGGCGCCGGGCAAAATTCGCTCAGTGGAAGACGCCATAGTCCGGGTGCTCGGTTTTGATCTGGTTATTAATCTGGCCTTGGGCCTGGCCCTGGGCAAGACCCTGAGCCTGCCGAAAGACCAAGCGCAACAGTCCACCCCTTACTGGCAACAGGCGATTTACACCGCTGCGGTGATCGAAGGACTGACCCGCGCCATGCCGCGTGGGCAACGACCGGAAGCCGGGCTGACCTACCTGGCCGGGCTGCTGCATAACTTCGGCTACCTGCTGCTGGCCCATGTGTTCCCGCCGCATTTTTCGCTGATCTGCCGGCATTTGGAGGTCAATCCGCACCTGTCCCACAGCCATATCGAGCAGCACCTGCTGGGCATCACCCGTGAGCAGATCGGTGCCTGGTTGATGCGCTTTTGGGAAATGCCGGAGGAGCTGTCCACCGCGCTGCGCTTCCAGCACGACCCGGACTATCAAGGCCAGCATGCACCCTACGCCAACTTGGTCTGCCTGGCTGTTAGCCTGCTGCGTAGTCGTGGCGTCGGCTCAGGGCCGCAGGCGGAGATTTCGGAAGACTTGTTCGCCCGTTTAGGCCTGACTCGCGACAAGGCCGAAGAAGCCTTGCACAAGGTGCTGGACGCCGAAGTGGCACTGCGCGAACTGGCTGCGCAGTTTCATCCGCATCATTAATTGTCGGCTGACCGAACCGCGCACAACCGTAGGGTGGGCTTTAGCCCACCATTTGCGGCGATGCTGATTTGGTGGGCTGAAGCCCACCCTACGCCCCTTCGAGCCCCGCAGATCCTGTAGGAGCCAGCTTGCTGGCTCCTACAAAAACCCGCAGCCGACGTAAAACCTAACGCCTTACAGAACCTATTTAAGCGCGGCCCGGCGGGTGGCAAAGACCTTGGGCAAGGCCTGCACGCTGGCATTCAGCAAGCCTTTAACCGGCTCTTGCTCGTAAAGTGCGGCGTATTCGGCCAGTTGCGCGCTGGGCGTCTGCCGGTAGGCGAACAACATAAATGACTGCACACCTTGCTGGCTGGACTCGCGCAGGGCATCCCGTTGCACGGTGGTTTTGCTGCTGAGGGTGGCCTCATCGATGCTGCCGCCTTGGGCCTTGAGCGCCAGCAAGGCTTGGGTCTTGCCCACCTCATATCGCAGCAAAGCGGCTAATGCGGTGGTTTGCGCGGCGCTGTCCAGGCGCTGCACCAAGGCCAGACGATCGGCCCGCGGCGGGCGACTGCTGAGTTGCTCGCGGTAGCTGGCCAGCTCGGTTTCGTTCGCCCCCACCGCCCGTTCCGCCGCCGTGAAGTGCTGCGCCAGCGGGCTTTCCAGCAGCGCTTGGGCTTGCTGCAAGTGCTTAACGCTGAACTGCGGGGCCAGTTGCTTGGCTAAGTCCAGGCACAACGCCTCGGCCGCAAAGGCCTTGGCCAACGCAGCCTGTTGCGCATCGGGCAACCCGCGCTGTAGCAGCGGTGCGGTTTGCTCACACAACAAGCCGATACCAGCCAACTCAAAAACCTTGTTAAAGGCTTGTGGCGATGGCGTTTGCGCCCACGCCAAAGTGGCGGCGAACAACAACGGCAGAGCAATCAAAAAACGCATGGGGGTATGTCCAAGGTGACTCTTTGCAGCCTAGTCAATCAGCTCACACCCGACCAGCAGGCTCAGCTGATTGCTTGAGCAACAGACCGGGTGAGAACGCCGCATAAGCGAGCGCAGCAGTTTTCACATGGTTTGGTTAAGCGGCTTTTTTCGCGCTGCTTTTCTTCTTTGGCATCAGGTATTTCATCAAGCCCTGAAACCACATCACCAGCGCCGGGTTGCCCTGGATCTGGATCTCTTTGTTCTGGATGCCCTGCATAAAGGCCAGCTGCTTGTTCTTCGCGGTCATGGTGGCGTAACCGTAAGCGGCATCCTTAAACCCCAGAGCGAAAGCCGGTTCTTTGGCCGGACCGCTGTGGCTGGTGATGCGCTGGTCTTTAACGATGAAGTGGCGAGCAACCTTGCCGTCGAGGGTGTGCAGTTGAAACTGCATGTCGCGGTCAACCAGTTGCTGCTGAAACGCGGTGTTTTTGTGGCTGGCCTTGGTCATCAGGCGACCCAGCATCCACAGCAGAAAACGAAATTTCATCGGCGCAGCCTCGAGCAAAGGGGGGAGTGAAACGGCGGCGCATTGTAGCGTTTTTGCTCGGGCGGCGGTCAGCCAAAAGTTGGGTTGTCCGGGGCCTGCAGGCCCCGGACTAGCAGCCTGTCGGACTTAACCGTTCGTAGCGAGGGACAGACCGGTTTGAGGCAGTTTTTGC
>JAIERD010000500.1 GCA_019747155.1 Pseudomonadaceae bacterium | reverse complement strand
CGCCCCAGAGCAAGAGCATGATGAAGACTTCTTCACGTGCCTCCGCTAGGGCCACCATAAAGCCGTGATTAGAGGCCATTTTTGGCGTGCGGAAGAACGGAATGGTGGTGGTGCAAAAGCCGTACAACACCGCTTTGGCAATCGTGTACGACAGCGCCAAGCCGGCCACTGCCGCCGCGCAGGCCTGGGCCATATCGACGCCTACGGTACGGCGGTAGAGGAACAAGATCTTGCCCAGCTTGAACACAAACAGCGCCAAGGGTGGAATGGCGAAAATCAGCAGCGGTGGATCGACCTGTTTCGGCACGATAATCATCGCCGCTGACCACAGCAGCGCACCAATGGTGAAAAAGATATTCAGGCCATCGGCAATCCACGGCAACCAGCCCGCCACGAAGTGGTAACGCTGGCCACGGGTCAGCTGGGTGTCTTTGCCGCGCAGCAGGCTGGCGGAGTGGCGCTTGATAATCTGGATGGCGCCGTAAGCCCAGCGGAAACGTTGCTTTTTGAAGTCAATAAAGGTGTCGGGCATGACGCCTTGACCGTAGCTGTCTTCAAAATAGGCGGCCGATAAGCCCTTCTGGAATACCCGCAGGCCCAGTTCGGCGTCTTCACAGATGCACCAGTCGGCCCATTTCAGCTCATCAAGCACCGAGCGGCGGGTCATGGTCATTGTGCCGTGCTGAATGATTGCGTCGCGGTCGTTACGGGTGACCATGCCGATATGGAAGAAGCCCTTGTATTCGGCGTAGCAGAGCTTCTTGAAGCGGCTTTCATTGCCGTCGCGATAGTCTTGCGGCGATTGCACCACGGCAATTTTCGGGTCGGCGAAGTGCGGCACCATGTGCTTTAGCCAGTTCGGCTTGACGCAGTAGTCGGAGTCGATCACCGCAATCACTTCGGCGTCTGGTGCGGTGCGCTCCAGGGCATAGTTCAGCGCGCCGCCTTTAAAACCTTCCAAAGGGGCGACGTGGAAGAACCGAAAGCGCGGGCCGAGGATTGCGCAATAGGCCTCTACAGGCTCCCAAACGGCCGGGTCTTTGGTGTTGTTGTCGATGACCAATACTTCAAAGTCTGGATAATCCAGCGCGGCCAAGGCATCGAGGGTGAGTTTGACCATTTCTGGCGGCTCGTTGTAGCAGGGCACGTGCACCGAGACTTTTGGTCGGTAGGCATTGTCCGTGGTGACCGGCAAAAATGGCCGGCGCCGGGCGTGCAGCCACACCGCTTCGGCCAGTTCATGGGCCTCCGTCAGCAACACGATAAACACCCCCAGTGCGCCGAGGCCGAGCAGGCCGCCAACGATCAGGCTGAACCAGGTGCTGTATTGCTGGCTGTAGTCATAGCCGATCCAGACCATCGCCGAGCCGCCGGCAAAGGCCACCACGGTGAGGAAGGTGCGGCCGCGCTGACGCATGGCGCTGCCATCGATCAGCAGCAAGGCCAGGGCGAGCATGGCCAGCACTACTGAGCCAATCGCCAGGACGCGCCACTGTGGAATCGCCACGACCGGGCCGGCAAAGGCAAATTTTGGCTGGCGGGCTTCGTTGTAAACGCCCCAATAGGCGCCCACCGAGCCTTCTTCGGTGGCTTTCCAAGGTTGGTCAAAGGCTTCGATGACGAAGTAGTTGTAGCCCTTGGCGTTCAGGGTGCTGACCAGGGTGCGCAGGTAAATCGCCTGATCGGCTGGGGAGGCATCGGCACCGCCGCGCATCCGGCCGTTGCTCGGCCAGCCAACCTCCGAGAGCAGCAGGGGTTTTTTCGGGAAGAGTTTTTTCAGGTCTTTGGCGCGCTCGAGCACGAAGGCGGTCGAGTCCTCCATCGGCACAAATTCCCAGTACGGCAGGATGTGTGCGGCGATCAGGTCGACGTGGTTAGCCAGTTCTGGGTGTTCTTGCCAGACGTGCCATTGCTCGGAGGTGGTCACCGGCACTTTGACGGCCGCACGGACCCGGTCAAGGTAGACGCTGAGGGCTTCGGGGGTGATTTCCTTGCGGAACAAGGCTTCGTTGCCGACCACTACCCGTACGACGCTGCGCGAGTTGTTGGCCAGTTCGATGACCTTGGCGACTTCGCGCTCGTTGCGTTCAAGGTCGAGGCCGATCCAGGCGCCGACGGTCACGCGCAGACCAAATTCTTCTGCCAGGCGTGGGATGTCGCCCAGGGTGCCCTCTGTCGAGTAGGTTCGAATGCTGTCGGTTTGCTTGCTCAGCAACTCCAGGTCAGCACGAATCTCTTCATCGTTGGGGTAGATGTTCTTCTGCGGGTTCTGATTTTTTTTGAACGGCGAGAACGAGAAGCCGGAGATTTGCTCTGGCCATTCCGGTGCGCTGACCGGCCGGTTGTAGAGCGCCCAGATACCGGTGAACAGCGCCGCAATAGCGACGAAAATCACCAGGTTGAGTCCAAGTTTACGCGATGGCATATAAGTTCAGGGTTCCAAAGGGTGGAACGAGGGGGCATGCCGGCTGTTGCCGGTCGGCGCGCATCCTACCGCGACCTCTTGAGGCTGTATAGCTGTGGCCTGAGTGGGCGCGCTGGGAGAATAGTCGGCTTGCTGGGTTGGTCTGCTGCGTTGGCGAAAAAGTTCGCCGACTCAGCCCTAAGTTGCTGCCGATTGCGGCGACTGCAATTGCCCAATTAAGCAGGCTGTATTCGGCTGAGCATCAGCGCCTGCGCGGTTGCAGCTACGGACGGGCGGGCTAGCGCTTGCAGTTAACACTGGGCGTGCTGCGTGCTGCAATTAACCGACTAATGGCGTGTTATTGCCTCGCTGATCTCTATAATGCCGGCTGATTTTTGAGGGCTGGGCATGACTATTGATGAACTACGGTTTGCCGGCGTGGCGCGACTGTACGGCCGCGAAGGGGCAGAGCGGCTGGCGGCGGCGCACGTGGCGGTGGTCGGGATTGGCGGGGTCGGTTCCTGGGTGGCTGAGGCGCTGGCCCGCTCAGGGGTAGGCGAAATCTCGCTGTTTGATCTGGATGATGTCTGCATCAGTAATACCAATCGGCAAATCCATGCGCTGACGGGCGCCATCGGTCAGGCCAAGGTGACGGTGATGGCCGAGCGCCTTCGAGCAATCAATCCGGCCTGTGTGGTGCATGCAGTGGCGGATTTCGTTACCCGCGAGACCATGGCCGAGTACATCACGCCAAACCTCGATTGTGTGGTCGACTGTATCGACAGCGTGACGGCCAAGGCGGCGCTGATTGCCTGGTGCAAGCGGCGCAAGATTCAAATCATCGCCACCGGTGGCGCGGGCGGACAGCTAGACCCAACGCAGATTCAGGTGGCCGACCTGAACAAGACCTTCAATGATCCGCTGGCATCGGCGGTGCGCTCGGAGCTGCGCCGCGAATACGGGTTTTCCCGCACGGCTGGGCGGCATTACAGCGTGCCTTGCGTGTTCTCCAGCGAACAGCTGCGCTATCCCAAGGGTGACGGCAGCATCTGCCTGCAAAAACGTTTTGAGGGGCAGGGCGTGCGACTCGACTGCGCCGGCGGTATGGGCGCAGTGATGATGGTCACCGCCAGCTTTGGCATGGTCGCTGCGGCGCGGGCCGTAGACAAGCTGGTGGCCGGCGCGCGGCGGCCATCCGAGCGCAGCTAATCTTCAACTAGCCGCCAAGCGGTAATGAACGGCAAGGTTTTTTGCCTAAGCTCAGAACATGCGCTTGGCGGGCTGGGTCTTTGGATTGTCGCTGCGCATTTGTGCTGAAGAGGTGGAGGCGACGTTAGCGCTTGGAGATCTGTTACTGCGTGCGATTAAACCAGGGCCCTGGCTGCTGGCCTGCGCCGGGCTGAGCCTGAGTTTATTGGCGCAGTCCGCAGAGCGGCTTGACGCGCTGGCAGCTGACCCGCAGCTGGTATTGATTGGCACGGGCGAATGGGCGCCTTACGTCGAGCAAGCCCGTGACGACGCCGGGCCTCTTGGACGGCTGGTGAGTACAGTGTTCAAGCGCGCCGGTTACCGCGTGCAGTATTTTTTTTACCCTTGGGCGCGGAACATTTATTTGCTGCAAAAAGGCCAGCTCGATGCGGTGATGCCTTATATCTGCAACTCTGAACGGCAGGCCTTCAGCCTGTGCAGCGACAATATGGTTAATTCCAATTTGGTTATTTTCCATCGTCAAGATAAGCCCTTTGAATGGCGCGAACTTAAAGACCTTGAGGCCTATTCGATCGCTGTCACCAAGGGCTATTCCTATGGTGAGGAGTTCGATCAGGCGCGCGCCGCCGGGCGCTTTAAGCTGGTGGACGATAGCCGCGAAGATGTCGGTATGCGCCTGTTGTTGGCTGGGCGGGTTGACCTGCACCTGCAAGATCGAGCGGTGGGCTATGCCATGCTGAAGCGTTCGTTCAGTGCCGAGCAGCAACAGTTATTGACCGATAACTCGCACACGCTCAGCCGCAATCAGTTGGGTTTGTTATTGCGTAAAGACTCGCGTGGTGAACACTTGCGTCAGGTGTTCAATGCCGGGCTGCGGCAGTTGCGCGATAACGGCGAGTTACAGGGTCTGCAGCAGGCTTTAGAGCGTGGCGATGTGGCTAATTGGCAGCCGAAGTTCTAGTCGCTAGCGTGATCAGCCTTAGTCAGTTCGCGCATGCGTTGCAGCACGGCCTGCAAGCCGTTACTGCGCGACGGCGAGAGTTGGCGGGCCAGACCCAGTTGAGTAAACCAGTCGAGCAGATCGACCTTGGCCAGCTCATCTCCCGTTAGACCATTCACCCGTGCCAGCAATATCGCCAGCAGGCCGCGCAGCAAGCGCGCTTCGCTGGCAGCACGAAACTGCCAACGTTGTTGATGCTGCTCGGCTAGCAACCACACCTGGCTTTCGCAACCGCTGACCAGATTTTGCTCGCAGCATTGCGCCGCCGTTAATGGTTCGAGGCGCTCGCCCCACTGCATAAGCAGGCGCGCGCGCGCCTCCCAGCCGCTGGCGACGCTAAAGGCGCCGAGGCATTGCTCGGTGGCGTCGGGCAGACTCATAACAACAGGCTCATTGCAGCAACTCCAGGGCTTGGTCGAGGGCGTTGAAAAACTGCGCCAGATCGTTGCCGTCGTTATACAAAGCCAGTGACACCCGCAACGCGCCGCTGACTCCAAGGCTCGCCAGCAAGGGCATGGCGCAGTGCTGGCCGGCGCGCACGGCAATCCCTTGCTCGGTCAGCAGTTGCGCCAGATCGCTGTGGTGCACGCCAGCGACGGTGAAGCAGGCCAGTGCCACTTGTGGCGTGCCGAGTAGCTGGATGCCGTTGCGGGCCTTGAGGCCTCTGAGCAATTGCCGGTGCAGTGCCGCTTCATGGGCGGTCACGGCCATTGCATCCAGGCTACACAGGTAGCCGAGACTGGCGCCGAGGCCCAGCACGGCGGCAATCGGCGGCGTGCCCGCTTCAAAACCCAGCGGTGCGGGGCGGAAACTGGCCTGCTGGTAGTCGCAGGTTTGCACCATCTCGCCGCCAAACTGCCAAGGGCGCAGGCGCTGCAAAGCCTCGCTGCGGCCGTACAGCACGCCGACGCCGTCCGGGCCGTAGAGCTTGTGGCTGGAGAACAGGTAAAAATCGCAGCCCAGCGCCTGCATATCCGGCTGACTGTGCACCGCACCTTGGGCGCCATCGACCACGGTCAATGCACCCTGGGCCTTGGCCAGAGCCAGCAGCTCGGTCAGCGGCAACCAGCGGCCGAGCACGTTGGACAGTTGGCTGATGGCCAGCAATCGGCAACGCGAGCCGATCAGTTGCCGGGCGGCGGTCAGGTCGATATCGCCGCTGGCATTTAGTGGCAACACCAGCAGTTTCAGGTTGCGGCGTTGCGCCAGCTGTTGCCAGGGCAGCAAGTTGGCGTGGTGCTCCAGAGCGCTGATGACGATTTCATCACCGGCCTGAAACTCCTGCTCCAGCCCATAGGCCAGCAGATTGACTGCCTCGGTGCTGCCACGGGTGAAAATGATTTGCTCACTGCTACCGGCATTCAGCCAGCTGGCCAGCTGCTCGCGCACTTGCTCAAAGGCACGGGTGGCCCGCTCGCCGGGCAGATGCTGGGCGCGATGCACGTTGGCCGCGCCGCCTTGGTAATAGTCGCTCAGCGCCGCCACCATCGCCTGCGGTTTTTGCGCGGTGGCGGCGCTGTCCAGATAGGTCTGGCCCTCGCTGGCAAAGGCGGCGAGGGCTGGGAAATCAGAACGCCAAGGCGAGGTAAGTAGCATCGGAGGTTACCTTGGCGGTGCTTGCTGATGGGTATCGCTGCGCTCAACCCATCCTACAAGTGCTTATTAGTTAGGCTATGTGGTCGTTAGGTGTTGCGATCGTTGTTAATGGTCAAGGCGCGCAATCTGTAGGAGCGAGCTTGCTCGCGATGCTTTTGCCGTCAAGCAGCTGTAGGAGCCGCTTGATGATGCATTTGCTCAACTCGGATCGCCAGCAAGCTGGCTCCTACAAAGGTCTTTGCGCATCTCCAACAGTTAACGGGTACATAGCTGTTAATTATGGGCGTGCAGGGTTTCGTTCAGCTCAATGGCCGA
>JAIERD010000042.1 GCA_019747155.1 Pseudomonadaceae bacterium | reverse complement strand
CCCACTTCGATTTGCTGCGCGTGATAGCGCACCGCCGACGGCATCAATAACCGCCCTTCGGCGTCTGGCAGCGCCTCAGCCAAACCGCTACGCACGGCAGCGACCAACGAATTTGTGGTGCCTAAATCAATCCCCACCGCCAGACGGCGTTGGTGTGGCTGCGGGCTTTGTCCGGGTTCAGCAATCTGTAGTAAGGCCATACGTGTCTGACTATGAGGCGCGCCGCATAAGCGACAGGCAGGTTAATCGTCGAGGCGCTCTTCTAGCTGGCGCACTTCATAGGAGAGCTTGTCGAGAAACTGCATGCGCCGCACTAAACGCTCAGCCTGCTCGCGACTGGCTGGCACATCCCAGCAGTCCGCAAACTGTTGGTTCAATTCATTCTGGGCCAGTTTCAGACGCTGCTTAAAAGCGTCGACACCGGCCAAGTCAACACTGTCTTGCAAGTCTTCCAGCTCTTCGCGCAACTGCATTTGCTGCAGCAAAAACGCCGGATCCTGCACTGTCACTTCCAGTGGCAACTCACCGCCATTCAAACCCAGCAAGTAACGGGCACGGGCCGAGGTGCTTTTCAGCACCTGATAGGCCTCATTCAGACTCGCCGAATGTTCCAACGCCAAGCGCTGTTCACGCTCTGTACCGTCAGCAAAACGGTCGGGATGAACGCTGCGCGCCAGCTCACGATAACGCGTGGCTAACTGCGCAAGATCCAGCACAAAGGCAGGTTTGAGTTCAAACAGGGCAAAATGACAAGGACTACCCACAAGCGCCTCAGACGTTAAAGCTTTCGCCGCAGCCGCATTCGCCACGCACATTGGGGTTATTGAACTTGAAGCCTTCGTTAAGACCTTCCTTGACGAAGTCGAGCTCGGTGCCATCCAGATAAGCCAGGCTTTTTGGATCGATAATCACTTTGACGCCGTGACTCTCGAACACCTGATCTTCGCCACCGAACTCGTCAACAAACTCCAACACGTAAGCCAAGCCGGAACAGCCGGTAGTGCGTACCGCCAAGCGGATACCGTCACCTTTGCCGCGCCCATCCAGCGAGCGGCGCACATGTTCGGCCGCCGCGACAGTCATGCTGATAGCCATCGACAATCTCCTTAGAGCAAGCCTTTCTTCTGCTTGTAATCACGAACGGCCGCCTTGATAGCGTCTTCCGCCAGTACCGAGCAGTGAATTTTCACTGGCGGCAAGGCCAACTCTTCAGCCAAGTGGGTGTTCTTGATGGTTTCGGCTTCATCCAGGGTCTTGCCCTTCATCCACTCGGTGGCCAAGGAGCTGGAAGCGATCGCCGAACCGCAGCCGTAGGTCTTGAACTTGGCATCTTCGATGATGCCCTGCTCGTTAACCTTGATCTGCAAACGCATCACGTCACCGCACGCCGGCGCGCCGACCATGCCGGTGCCAACATCCGGATCTTCTGCATCCATCTTGCCGACGTTGCGTGGGTTCTCGTAGTGGTCAATGACCTTTTCACTGTATGCCATGCTGATATTCCTCTCTCAATAGGGGCGCCGTGCGCGGCGAAATTAGTGTGCCGCCCATTCGACCTTGGACAGATCGACACCCTCTTTGAACATATCCCACAGCGGCGACAACTCGCGCAGCTTGGTCACCGCCTCGCAGACTTTCTGCGCGGCGTAGTCAACTTCTTCATCGGTGGTAAAACGGCCGAAGGTGAAACGAATCGAGCTGTGCGCCAGCTCATCGTTACGCCCCAAGGCGCGCAGCACATACGACGGTTCAAGCGATGCCGAGGTGCAAGCGGAGCCAGACGAAACTGCCAGATCCTTGAGCGCCATAATCAGCGACTCACCCTCAACATAGTTGAAGCTGAGATTGAGATTGTGCGGCACCCGCGAAGTCAGACTGCCATTCAGGTACAGCTCTTCGAGATTCTCGACCCGCTTATAGAAACGCTCACGCAAGGCGGTAATTCGCGCGCCTTCTTGCTGCATTTCTTCTTTGGCAATCCGGAACGCTTCGCCCATGCCAACAATCTGGTGGGTCGCCAAGGTGCCGGAGCGCATGCCGCGCTCATGACCGCCGCCATGGGTCTGGGCTTCCAGACGCACCCGCGGCTTACGGCCGACATAGAGCGCACCGACACCTTTCGGGCCGTAGGTCTTGTGCGCCGAAAACGACATCAAGTCGACTTTCAGTGCAGCCAGATCAATCACCACTTTGCCAGTCGACTGCGCCGCATCGACGTGAAACAACACGCCACGGGAACGGGTCAACTCACCAATGGCAGCAATATCATTGATGGTGCCGATCTCGTTATTGACGTGCATCACCGAAACCAGAATGGTGTCATCACGCAGCGCGGCTTCAACCATCGCCGGGGTGATCAGACCGTCTTCGCCGGGCTCGATATAGGTGACTTCAAAGCCTTCACGCTCAAGCTGACGCATGGTGTCGAGTACGGCTTTGTGCTCAATACGGGTGGTAACCAGATGCTTACCCTTGGTCGAGTAAAAGTGCGCAGCACCTTTAATAGCCAAGTTGTTCGATTCGGTGGCACCAGAGGTCCAAACGATTTCGCGCGGATCGGCATTGACCAGATCAGCCACTTGGCGACGACCGTTTTCAACCGCCTCTTCAGCCTTCCAGCCAAACACATGAGAACGGGACGCCGGGTTACCGAAGTTACCGTCCACCAGCAGGCATTCACTCATTTTTTGCGCAACGCGCGGATCTACCGGCGTAGTCGCTGAGTAGTCGAGATAAATCGGTAATTTCATAGCGTTTCTCCGTATTCAGGCAAACGTGCAACTTAATCGATAGCGGACGCTTCAATCTTGTCCAAGCGTGCAGCGCCAGTGCTACAGCGGCGCTGATCCTGGCGCGATGCAACTTCCTGAACTTCATGTCGACTGACCAAGTCAGCCAAGCTGATGCCGCTGAGAAACCGGTGGATCTGCTGACTTAGGTCGCACCACAAATGATGGGTCAGGCAGGTGTCACCGGCATGGCAATCACCTTGACCCTGGCAGCGCGTGGCATCCACCGATTCATTGACCGCATCAATCACCTGCGCCACTTGAATCGCGGCCATCTCACGCGCCAGCTGATAGCCACCACCCGGACCGCGCACACTGGAGACCAGATTACCGCGCCGTAACTTGGCGAATAATTGCTCCAGATAAGACAAAGAGATGCCCTGACGCTCAGAAATATCGGCCAAGGACACCGGGCTGCGCTGTGCATGCAGCGCCAAGTCGAGCATGGCAGTAACGGCGTAACGGCCTTTGGTGGTCAGGCGCATGAACAGGTCCCACAGGATCGCTGATTTGCGCCAATTATCCGATTCCCGAGTATTTAAGTCAACTATAAGACCTATCAATTTACTCGGGATTAGCACTCATCAGGATGCGCATGGTAGCAAAGCACCGTCACCCGCGCATTAAAGCGCTGGCTTGACCGCCTCATCCTTGACCTCGGCAAAGTCCTCATCGCGCAGGCTCGGCAAGTCCTTGGCGCAATAATCACTGCCGAGCGCCTTCAGCGCGCCACACATGCCTTCCAAGCGACCATCGACCGCCTGCAGATGGTCGAGCAACTGACCAATGGCGCGGGCGATCGGGTCCGGCATATCCTCACTCATGCCGTAAGCGTCGAAGCCAATTTTGTCCGCCAGCGCTTGGCGCTTGGCTTGCTGCTCATCATCCTGAGCATCGCGCTTGGCGATGATCCGCGCAGGAATACCCACCGCCGTCGCACCCGCCGGCACCGCCTTGGTCACCACCGCATTGGAGCCAATCTTGGCACCAGCACCGACGGTAAAAGGTCCCAATACTTTGGCGCCGGCCCCCACCACCACGCCATCTTCCAAGGTTGGATGGCGCTTGCCTTTGTTCCAACTGGTGCCGCCCAGAGTCACGCCCTGATAGAGGGTGACGTCATCACCAATCTCGGCAGTTTCACCAATAACAATGCCCATGCCGTGATCGATAAAAAAGCGCCGACCAATTTTGGCCCCCGGATGAATCTCAATCCCGGTAACCCAGCGAGCAAAGCTCGAAAGCATGCGCGCCAACCATTTCCAGCCGGCCACCCATAAAAAATGCGTCAGTCGATGCAGCCACACGGCATGCAGGCCGGGATAGCAGGTCAACACCTCGAAGGTGTTCCGCGCCGCCGGATCACGATGAAATACGCCTTGAATGTCTTCGCGCACACGATCAAACATTAGTTATCTCTCCGCTTATAAACTTCACCACGGGCGACCTTCTGGGTTTCAGTCAGGATGCCACGCAGAATATTCATCTCCAGCTTACTGATATTGCTGCGCCCATACAGGCGGCGTAAGCGCGACATCAGATGGCGTGGATTGTCCGGATCATGAAAGCCGATCTGCACCAAGGTGCTTTCCAAGTGAGTGTAAAACCGCTCCAACTCGTCCGCCGTCACCGGCAATGAACTCTGCTCGGCGTGGGTTTCCAGCTTGGCCATCTTGGTTGGCTGCCCCTGCGCCGCCAGCCAAGCCATGCGCACCTCATAGGTAAGCACTTGCACGGCAGTGGCCAGATTCAGCGAGCTGAATTCTGGATCGGACGGAATATGCACATGGAAGTGGCAACGCTGCAGTTCGTCATTGCTCAGACCGGAATCTTCACGCCCAAACACCAGCGCCACTTCACAACCTTGGTCGATTTGCTCCATGCAGGCCGTCGCGCACTCGCGCGGATCCAGTAGTGGCCAGGGAATATGCCGATCACGCGCACTGGTACCGAGCACCAAGCTGCAACCATCCAGCGCATCTTCCAGCGTACTGACAATGCGGGCGCCATCGAGAATATCAACCGCACCGGCCGCTCGCGCCACCGCCTCGGCACTGGGAAAATCTCGCGGCTCAACCAACACCAAGCGGCTCAGGCCCATATTTTTCATGGCCCGCGCGGCCCCACCGATATTGCCGGGATGACTGGTATTGACCAATACCACACGAATATTTTGCAGCACGAGCAGGCCCACGCAGACGCTAAAAGGGAGGAAATCTTACAGAAGCCCCCCAGCTAATACCATGCAAGCTATCGCGCCACTCTTTTTACCCGAGGCTTTTCTGCTAGAATGGCCGGCTATCTTTATACAACCAGGTGAAACCTCCATGCAGCCAATGCTGAATGTCGCACTGCGCGCAGCCCGCAGCGCCAGTGAACTGATTTTCCGCTCCATCGAGCGCCTGGATGTAATCTCGGCTGACGAGAAAGATGCCAAGGATTTCGTTGCCGAACTTGAACTGACTGTCGAAAAAAGCATCATTCAAGCACTCAGCAAGGCCCATCCAACCCACGGTTTTCTCGGTGAAAAAACCGGTTTGACCGCCGGCAAAGGCGAAGGCACCGACTACCTGTGGATTATCGATCCACTGGACGGCACCGGCAATTTCCTGCGTGGCGTACCAAACTTCTCCGTCAGCATCGCCTGCAAATACCGTGATCGCCTCGAGCACGCAGTAATTCTCGACCCGGTACGCCAAGAAGAATTCACCGCCAGCCGTGGCCGTGGCGCCGCGCTCAATGGCCGCCGCATGCGCGTTAGCGCTCGCAAAGGGCTGGAAGGCGCACTGCTGGCCAACAGCTTCCCGTTCAGCCCCAGCCAACTGGATAACCTCGACAGCCACTTGGGCATGTTGCGCGATTTGAGCGGCGAAGTTGCCGGCATCCGCAGCGCCGGCTCCACCAGCCTCGACCTGGCCTACATTGCCGCCGGCCGCTTCGATGCTGCCTGGGCTTTTGGCCTGACCGAATGGGACATGGCCGCCGGCGTACTGCTGATTCAAGAAGCTGGCGGCCTGATCAGCGACTTCAACGGCGGTCACGAATTCCTCGAAAAAGGCCATCTGGTTACCGGCAACACTAAGTGCTTCAAGGCGGTACTGACCGCCATCCAGCCACACTTGTCGGCCGCGCTAAAACGCTAAGCCTGAAGTGTCAAAAAGACCGGACTCGCTCCGGTTTTTTTTCGCCTGCAGAACCAGCAATACCTGCACGCTAGACGCCAGTTGCAGCAAGCTGAAATACTCAAGCCATCCGCACGGGCTACGCCCTTCCCGCTTATTCAGTCGGCAGATCAAATTTTGCGCAAGAATAAAAAAAAACCATCTGCAAACACCGCCAACCCAGCAGCTCAGCCTGCCAGCAACGCTGCGGCTTCAACAGGTAGCAGCCGACGCTGGGGTTGGTGGCTGCTAGCTACCGCTGTATTGCTGATCGGCGCCAGCGCCAGCTACCTCGCCCTTCAGCAACCGCAACAGGCGCCCAAGACAGCTGTCGCCAGCAGCAAGCCGCCGGTGCCAATGTCGACAGAGTCACCGGCAATAACAGCCACAATCGACAAATCCGCGCCAAGTTACGTCGGCACCGAGACCTGCAGCGGCTGCCACAGCCAGCAGCACGATCTGTGGCAAGGCTCGCACCACGACCTGGCCATGCAAGTCGCAACAAATAAAAACGTGCTGGGCGACTTCAACAATGCCCACTTCAGCTACAACGGCATCACCAGCACC
>JAIERD010000070.1 GCA_019747155.1 Pseudomonadaceae bacterium | reverse complement strand
CTGCTGTTGCTTGATGGTATGACTGCGGCTGTCTGCGGCCAGTTGTTGCAACTGCTCGAACTGCCCAGCCCAGGCGCGCAACTGCTCACCCAGCTGACTGCGTTGCGGTTGCTCGGCCAACTGGGCATCGAGCTGGGTGCGCTGGCGGTGCAACTCGCTCAGCTCGGCCTGCCGTGCCTGGGCCAAAGCCTGGCTCAACTGACAGGCTTGCCAGAGCTGCTGACTGACCTGCCCCACAGCCTGCTGCTGGGCGTTAGCGGTGTGAGTCAGCGTCTGCTGCAACTGCTGCACGGCCTGTTGCGCCTGTTGCCGGGCGGCATACACCGGTTGCAACTTGCTGGCCGGCTCGCTGGCCGCCAACTGCTCAAGCTGCGGCTGCGCATCGGCCAACTCCAGCAGCGCTTGCTGCTCGTGGTGCTGGGCTATTTGTTGCTGGTTTTGCGCCTTGGCCAGGTCCTCGCACCACTGCCGCTGTAGCTGCAGTTGCTGTTGCTGACGGAGCAACTCGGCCTCATCGACCAGCAGCTTTTGTGCCTCGGCCTGCAGCTCGCTGCGCTGCTCATCGGTCAGCAGCTCGACCCCATCGGCGCGGGCGCGCAGCTGGTCCAGCGCGGCTTTTACCTCGCGAGTCTGCTCGAACACCCGTTGGGAAATCTGCCCATAGATGTCGGTACCGGTCAGCTCCTCCAGCAGCTCGGCGCGCTGGTTGGCGTTGGCCTCCAGAAAGGCGGCAAAGCCACCCTGGGCCAGCAGCATGGACTTGGTGAAGCGCTCGAAATCCAGACCGGTGAGGCTTTCGGTCAGCTTGAGTTTCTCATTCAGTTTGTCGGTGAGAATCTGCCCGACCCCAGTAGCCTGGTCGATCTGCACCAGCTCGACTTTCGGTGCCTGCAGCGCGCCGTCGCTCTTATCGCGGGCCCGGCGCTGGCTCCAGAAGGCGCGATAATGCTGGTCCTTGACCGCAAACTCGACCTCGGCCAGGCAATCGCTGGTATGCCGGGTCAGCAGTTCGTTGCAGCTGGCCGACAGCGTGCTCATCCGTGGCGTGCGGTGGTACAGGGCCAGGCAGATGGCATCCAGCAAGGTGGTCTTACCGGCGCCAGTCGGACCGGTGATGGCGAACAGGCCGTTGTCTTTGAAGGGCTCGGCGGTGAAGTCGATCTTCCACTCGCCCTTAAGCGAATTAAGGTTTTTCAGGCGCAGGCTGAGGATCTTCATGGCTGCTGCTCCGTCAGATCGGCCACCACTTGCTGGTACAGGCCGGACAAGCGCGCCTGCAGCTCGGGTTCAAGAGTTTCGCTACTCAAGCGCTGGGCGAACACATCAGCGACGCTCAGCTCATCCAGAGTTTCCCGGCTGGCGCTGGTCAAACCGGCCACTGCCGTGCCGCGCTCGCGGCGGATGCGCAGCACCTCAACCGGCAAGCCTTCGGTAAAGGCCTGAATCCGTGGCTGCAAATCGCTCAAATAATCATCGGCAGTCACCAGCACTTCCAGCCATACCGGCGTCTCAGCCGTACCTTGTTCGGCAGCCTCGGCGATGGCGCTATGCAGCTCAGTCAAGCTGCCACGCAACGACACAAGCGGCTGAAAGCGCGGCACCGGCAAGGCCGTCACCTGCTGCAGGCCGTCGCTATTCAAATCCACCAATAACACTTCTTTCTGCTGTTTGGCCTCATCAAAACTCAGCGGAATCGGCGAGCCGCAGTAGCGGATATGTTCCAGGCCGCCGACCTTCTGCGGCCGGTGAATATGCCCCAAAGCGATATAGGCCGCCGGTGGAAAGGCGCTGGTGGGAAAGGCTTCCAGGCTGCCGACATAGATCTCGCGCACCGACTCGCTGGCGCTGGCGCCAACCGTAGTCAGGTGGCCAGTGGCGATAATCGGCAGCTTACCGCCCAGCGCATCGCGCTGGCTTTCGGCCAAGGCATACAGCTGCTGGTAATGCTGCTGGATCGCCGTCTGCAGTCCCAGCTGTTTGTCTTGCGCACTCTCGCCGGCCTGGCTGTGCAGCACATCACGCGGGCGGATAAAGGGGATGGCGCAGAGGATCGCGCCAGGCTGGCCATCGCGCGTATGCAGCACCAGCACTTGCTCCTCCAGCTGTGCTAAGACGCCGGGGATCACACGGGTATTGAGCTGCGCCAGCAGGGTCTTGCTCTCGCCGAGCATGGCCACCGAATCGTGGTTGCCGCCCAGCACCAGCAGCTCGGCGCCGGTCTGGCGCAGTTCAACAATAAAGTGGTTGTACAACTCGCGGGCATAACTGGGCGGCGCACCGGTGTCGAAAATATCCCCGGCCACCAGCACGGCATCCACCTGCTGCGCCTGCACCTGGTCGATCAGCCAGGCGAGGAAGGCCTGGTGCTCGGCTTGGCGGGTCTTGCCCATAAAGTGCTGGCCCAGGTGCCAGTCGGAGCTGTGCAGAATGCGCATGGGTAATCCCTTGAAGAAACGATGGCGCATGGTACTGCTTGCGGCCGGCCTTGGCCTGCTGGCCGGCGCAACAAATGCGTGCAACCAACCGACCCCATGCCGAGCAGCAAAGCAAAACTACAGCCCGACCAGGCGCCGCTCGCAGACCAACTGCCCGGCCACGCCCCAGTTTTCGGTGCGCACCTCGTCGATCACCACAAAGGTGGTGGCCGGGTCTTTGCCCAGCACCTCCACCAGTAGCGGGGTCACGCCCTGCACCAACTGCTGTTTTTGCGCCTGGGTCACGCCTTCATCGGTGACCTTGATATTGACGTAAGGCATAGCTGAACTCTCCTCTGTTGATTAGTAGTGCGCGTCCAGCACCAACTGGACGCCCAAGGGTTAAAGCGCCGTGTACATCTTGTTAACGATGCGCCAGCGCCCGTCTTCTTTAAGCAGGCCAAGAAAATCCACATAAATGAACTCGAATAACGGGCACTCGGCCTTGACCATGGCCTGGTCCTTGATCACCTCCACCGCCAGAACCTTAAAACCATAGGCCGCCCCCTGCTGTTGCGGAATCGGCCGGGTGGCCACGGCGTTTAGCCAGTCATCCAGACTGCGGCGCAAACCCGGAGCCTTCAGGTAGGCGTCGGGGGCGAACAGCTCGCGCAACGCCAACGCATCACCCTCATACAGGCCACGAAAATACGCCTCGACAATCGCCAGCACCGCCGCAACATCAGCTGTTTCGTCCACTATCAACACCTCCGCCTAGAGCGCCGCGGCTTCTGCCAGCTCAGCCGCCAGGGCCTGCTGAAAGGAAACCTGCGCCTGCTCGGCCGCGACTGCTTGCACAAACGTCGGCCACGCCCGCACGCTGGCGATCATCCGCTCGACGTTGCTGCCCAGAGTAATTGCTACCGGGAAATACTCACCCCAACTGGCATACACAGTCAGCAGCAAATCGGCTGGCGAGGGCTGCGCGCCGCCCAAATACGGCTGCTGCCCCAGCCGCCCATCGATCACCCGCCAGAGTTGATTAATGCTCTGCGCAGCCGCCTGCAAACCGGTCGCCAGCGACGCCGCATCGCTGATATGCGCACTCAGGAAAAACAGCTTCGAGTAGGCCGGATGCACACTGGCATTGGCCAACATCAGGTTTTCGATGGCCTGCTCACGGGCCACGCCCTCTGCGGCCAGCAGGCTGTTGGTATGTTTACCGAGCAGATAGAGCACCAAGGCCGCCCCCTCGCGCAGCACCTTGTCCCCGTCCACCAGCACCGGCACGGCGCCCAGCGGATTGAGCGCGGCAAAGTCACTGACCGCGTTTTTATTGATCAGCTCGACCTGTTGCCCCAACTCCAACAACAGCACATGGGTAGCCAAGGAGCAGGCACCAGGGGAGTAATAAAGTTTGTACATGCTGAGCCCTCGTTTACGTGAAAGAGGCGCTCAGATTAGGGCTGCTGACTGTCCACATATACCCGTAGAATGAGGATGAGCCGTTCTCAAAATGGAAACACCATGGACAAGCTGCGGGCCATGCAATTGTTTGTTCGCCTGGCGGACCTGGGCAGTTTCACCAAGGTCGCCGAGCAACAGAATTCCTCCAAATCCCTAATCAGCAAGGAGCTCAGCCGGCTGGAGGCCGAGTTGGGCGCGCGGCTGATTCATCGCTCCACACGCAATCTGCAGCTAACGCCAGTCGGGGTCGGCTACTTGCAGCACTGCCGCGCCATTCTGTTGCAGCTGGACGATGCCGAGGCCTATGTGCACAACCTGCAAGAACAACCGCGCGGCAAGCTGCGCATAAATGCGCCGATGGCACTGGGGCTGACCGACCTGGGCCAGGTTTTCAGCGCATTTATGCAGGCGTACCCCGAGATCGAGCTGGATATTCGCTTAAGCGATGAGGCCATTGACCTGGTCGAACAGGGCTTCGACCTGGGCTTTCGGGTCAGCAGCCGGCCCTTCGACTCAAATTTTGTCGGCAAGGCCCTGACCGAATTCAGCTACCGCATCTGCGCCGCACCCAGCTATGTGCAGCGCCATCCACCCATCACCAACGCCGAGCAGTTGGCGCAACATAACTGCTTTGTGTACAGCTACTTCAAGGGCAAAAATATCTGGCCGCTGGATGCCGGCATCGCCATTCAGGGCACGTTAAAGGTCAACAGCACGTTGTTTATGCAGCAGGTGATTAGCGACGGTCTGGGCATCGGTTTACTGCCGGACTTCGTCTGCCGCGCGGCACTGAGCAGCGGCCAACTGATCGAGCTGCTGGCCGAGGTGCCACGCCCAAAACTGACGCTCTATGCCCTGTACCCGGCCCGGCACTTCGTACCGCCCAAACTGTTGCACTGCATTGCATTCTTGCAAGAGTGGTTCGCCAGCCATGAGCTTGGTGGCAGTGCGCGTTAAGGCGCACTGACTATCCTTACCCACCACGCCCAACCCAGGACCCGCCCATGCGCCGCACTCTGCTTGACCTGAAAATCATCTTGCAGGCCAATCTCTGGCTGCTGCCGGTGCTGGCCGGGCTGTTGGCGGCGGTGTTCTATTTGGTGGCGCCGCCGCCGTCGATGTCGGCGGTGATGGCCACCGGTAGCGCTGGCGGTGGGTATGCAGCCTTTGCCGAGAAGCTCAAAGCCGAGCTGGCCAAGCAGGATTTTGAGCTGATCTTAGTGCCCAGCGCCGGCTCCCAAGACAACCTGCAAAAACTCCTGGACGACAGCGGCGCGGTGCAACTGGCGCTGGTGCAAAGCGGGCTGGAGCGGCAATTGCCGGCCGAGGACTTTGCCCGTTTGCAGAGTTTGGGCGGCATGTACCAAGAGCCGCTGTGGTTGTTTTTTCGCCGTGATTTAAAGCTCGATCGGATTGCCGATTTATTGCCGCTGCGCCTAGCGCTAGGTGCGCCCAACAGCGGCACGCTGGCGGCCAGCGCGGCGATTCTTGAGGTGAACGAAATCCTCCCGGCGCAGTACCCGGCCAACTGGCAAAGCAGCGGCGGGCCTGATGCGGCGCAAGCGCTAATGAATGGCCAGCTGGACGCGGGGTTCTTCGTCGCCCCGGCGGAAAACCCGTTAATCCAACAACTGGCCGCGCACCCGCAATTAAAACTGGCCAGTTTTCACCGCGCCGCCGCCTACCAGGCGCGGCTGCGGTTCTTGCGCAAAGTGACCATCGGTGAAGGCCTGCTGAACCTGGCGCAGAACCGCCCCGACCATGAGCTGGTGATGCTCGCGCCAGTCGCGACCCTGGTGGTCAACTCACGCTTTAACCCGGCGCTGACTCCGCTGATTTTGCAGGCCGCCCGCGATGTGATGCAGGCCGGCACCCTGCTCGACCCGCCCGGCGTATTTCCCAGTGCCAGCCCGCTGACCTTCGAGCTGGCCAGCGATGCCGAGCATTACTACAGCAGCGGCCTGCCCTTGCTGCAGCGGCATTTGCCGTTTCGTATCGCCTCCCTGGCGGACCGCTACATCATCTTGCTGATCCCGCTGCTGGTGATCCTCTTTCCGCTGCTCAAGGCGATTGGCCCGCTGTACCGCTGGCGCATTCGCACCCGTATCTACCGCTGGTACAAGTACCTGCGCGAGATCGACCGCAAGCTGGACGCCGGCACCTCGCCTGCAATTATCGACAGCGAAATCACCCGACTGGAGCAATTAGAAGAGCAGCTGGCCAAGGTCGAGGTACCGCTGTCCTACTCCAACGAGCTGTACGAACTGCATGTGCACCTGCGCTATGTGATCGAACGGCTGCAGGCTTTGCAGCAGCGGCGCAGCAAGCTCGGGTAACGTCATCAACTCGGGTAAACTGCGCGGCTATGCCCCGGATTGCGCCTTCGGCTTATCCGGGCTACACCCAAGCAGCGTGTTAAAGAGAAGCCGCCCATGCCGATTCGCCATTGCATCGTCCACCTGATCGAGAAAAAACCCGACGGCACCCCGGCGGTGCTGCATGCGCGGAGCACCGAGCTGGCCGAATCGCAGTCCATCGAGAACATGCTGGCCGACCTCAACGACAACTACAACGCCAAGC
>JAIERD010000192.1 GCA_019747155.1 Pseudomonadaceae bacterium | reverse complement strand
GAACAGGTCGCCAGCGGCTTGAGCGCGCACTTTGACCTGGCCGCCATCAGCCTCGCCTGCGCCTTGGGCTATGTCGATTTGCGCCAACCCGAGCTGGCCTGGCGCCAGCGTTACCCGCAACTGGCCGCCTGGTATGCTGCGGCCAGCCAACGCCCATCACTGCTGGCCACTCAGCCGCCGCTGTAATGGCTGAGCAAGTACCCAGAGTTGCGCCTGTCACCTACCCTGAAGACGATGCGATTATCGAAACATGCCGGTAAATACAGATCGAATTTTGGACCCGCACTTTATGGATTCAATGCAACAGCCAGAGGGCGAACTGCTCGCCAGCTTGCAAGACAATGTCAGTCGCAAGGTTGGCCGTTGCATCCTCAGACTGCAGCAATACGAGCTGCTGATGAAGCGCCTGCTGGCCGCTCATGACCGCCCCCCTCTGCGCGACTCCAGCGCCGGGCTCAGAACAGCCGCGCCGACCAGGGGAATCGCCAGGCTAGCCAGCAACAACCTCGACCATCCACTGGCTGATCTAGGCGCAGGCGCTGCGAGTCAGGCTAAAACTGACGCCCTGCGCGGCGCTTCTCAGCCCTCTTTGCGGCTACACCGAGGCGGCGAACTGAGTGACGACGACTACCAGAAAGCCAAGCAAGACCTGGCGGCTTTGGTGGCGCGACGCAATCACTTGGTGCATCACTTTATGCAGCAGTTTGAGCTGTTTAGCACCGCTGGCTGCCATGCGGCCGAGCTCTATCTGGATGAGACCTACCAGCAAATTGATCAGCATGATCGCGAACTGCGCGCCTGGACCAAAGGCATGGAGCATGGCCTCGAACACAGCCATGCATTTATGCAGTCCACCACCTGGCGGGACGTTCTGCTCTATGGCCTGGTGCCCGGACAGCCGGTGGATTGGCCCGGCACCACTATCGTTCAGCAACTGACCCTTGCCGAAAGCACTTGCCATGAAGCCGGCTGGACCAGCCTGGCGGCGGCCATCGGCTTTATTCACCGGGACTGGCCCGAGCTCAATCCGAAAAAATACGGCTGCCGCAGTTGGCGCCACGTTATCCATCAATCCGGCTTGTTTGAAATCCAAAAGCGCAAACCCGCTGACAGCGAGCGCACCCAAGTCTGGTATCGCAGCAAGCCGGCGCTTGGCTGACGGATCAGGGTTTAATCACACCCCGCGCTTTGCCTTGCGCCGCCCCGGCAGTGCATCAGTGGCCGGGGGCGGCAGCGTAAATAACCGGGCAATCTGCGCGGCCAGCAGCGCGCCGATGCGGGCGTCGTCGCGCAAACCGACATGCCCACTCACGACCGATACCAGAGGCGATACAAGCCCAACGCCGGCAACAACGCCAACTGGCCGAGCGCCACGCACAGCTGCAAGAACGATTGCACCGCCGGGTTCTGCCCGGCGCCGCTGACACCGGTCAGCGCCTCCCAGAAACCCGCTGGCAACAGCAGCAGCGCCAACTCACTGAGCAACTGCCCGGACCACAACAGCTGCTTGATCAAATCCGTTTGCTGGCTAAACAACAACCCGGCCAACACCACCACCGCCAGTACCAAGGCCAACAGATAGCAGGCCAAACCACGCATCAGCATTAACATCGCAATCTCCAAAAAATGTTTAAACAAGCAGCACCCAGGGCGGACGTAGGGTGGACTCAGGAGCGCAGCGAACAGTCCGCCAGCGAGCACACGCATACTCTGGCGACCCGCTGGTGTACTGCCTGCGGCGAGTACACCCTACGAACGCCGAGCCGCGACCTAGGCGGCGCTTACCTCCTGCTTGCCAACCCCATACCAGTCGAGTTTGCGGGTCAGCAGCATCACGCCGGCCAGCAGGCCAAAGACCAGCAGCGAGCCCATCAGCAGGGCGTAATCTTCGGCGCGCAGCAGGCCATACAACATGGCGTAGAGGGCCGCTAAGGCGGCGCCAAAGCCCAGACCGCGCAGCGCGCTTTTAAGCACGGCGGCCAGATACACCCCCAGCAAGGACACGCAGGCAACGGCGGCTATGGCATAGGCGGTGGCGAACGGCAGGTGCTCGGACAACGACAACAGCAACAGGTAGAACAGCGCCAGCGCCAGGCCGACCAAGCCGTATTGCACCGGGTGCACGGCCAAACGCTTGAGCACTTCGAACAGGAAGAAGCCGGCAAAGGTCAGGGCGATAAACAGCAGGGCATATTTAATCGCCCGGTCGGTCTTCAGGTATTGATCAACCGGATCGACAAAGCTCACGCCAAACTCGCGGCTGTTATAGGCCGCGCATTCGTCGTTGTTGGCGCAGTCGTCCAGCACTTCGGCAAAGTTGGTGGCAAAGAAACTGGTCTGCCAGTCGGCCAGAAAACCGGTGTCGGTGACATCCCGTTTGACCGGCAAAAACTCGCCGACAAAACTTGGGTGTGGCCACTTAGAACTCAGCTGCACCTTGGTTTCGCGGCCCACCGGCGTCACCCACAGTTGCCCAGTGCCTTGCAGTTTGAGGTTAAAGGCATACTCCAGACGCTGGCCGTTAACCCCATCGACATTGGGCAGCGGCGCATGCACGCCATTGGTCAGCAGGCGATCGGCGCTGCCGGCGGCAAACGGCAGATCAGTGCCATTGAGACGCAATTTGAGGTCGTTCTCGATGCCGCGAATATCGCTGATGCCAACGCTGAGGAAGGCCGGCTCGAAACGGTAATCGGCATAACTCTCAGTGATGCCGTACTGCGCCGGCAGCTGGAAGTGGCCGCTGATCTGGTTATCGCTGTGATACAGCCGCGCCTGGTAAATGCCGCGCTTGCGCTCTTCGGTGACCACATTGCCATTGAGCTGAAACTGCTCAGGCAAAAAATACAGGCGGCTGCGCAGCTCGCTTTCTTCCAGGTAGCGCACCCCGGTTTTTTCGTGGGTTTTCCACTCGCGCACAGTCTTGCGGTAAGGCACCACCAAAAACGGCCCGGTTAGATGCTGCTCGCCGCTGGAGCTGCGAGCAATGTCGGCCAGCACACTGTCACGCAGTGCCTGCCGATCGCTGACCATGCCACCGATCATCAACAGTGGAATCATCAGCAGCGCCATCAGCAGCGCAATCACGCCGAGCTTGATCGCTAAATTGCGGTTCATTGGTAGTTCTCCCCGTGGTTAGCCAATTGGCCGATGGGGAGAGTCTGGGCAGCTGAGATGGTGTTGCTGTGGAGCGAATGTGCAGACTCTGTGGCGACTCGGTGAAGATTGGCCGGCCTGGCTCCAGCAACTCGCCACGCCAAGGCTTAGCCGCCAGCGCCCCGAGTGGCGCCCAGCGGCTATTAAGTGCGGCGGTTACTCGCCGCGGATGTACTGTTCCAAATGGTTAATCAGGCCTTCTTGCTCGGCGACTACATCTTTGACCAGGTCGCGAATCGACAACAGGCCGACCAGTTTGCCGTCTTCCAGTACCGGCAAGTGGCGCAGGTTTTTCTCGATCATCAGCTGCATGCAAAAACGCGTGCGATCTTTCGGGGTGACCGTCATGAGGTTACGGGTCATCACCTCGCCAACCGTTGTCGTATTGGGCGCCAACTGCAGGCGCGCGACCCGGCGCACGTAGTCGCGCTCGGTGACAATGCCGGCCACCTGACCGTTTTCTATCACCATCAAGGCGCTGATGTCGGTGTCGGTCATCAGGGTGATCGCCTCCAGCACCGTGGTTTCTGGATTGACACTGATTATGCTGACGTGGGTCTTGGCCTTGAGGATTTCGGCAACAGCTTTCATGCAGCAACTCCCTAGTTTTCTATTTTTTATAGCAGAAGTTTATGACTAGCACGATTTCGGCCAACACCAGCCCATCCATCGGCCAGGGCAAAACACAGCAATTCGCGCCTTCAGCGTGGCAACAATGCCTGAATCTTTAGCCGCCATTAACGCAGCAAACGACAGCCGCCAAACCAGCCACGACAGCGGCTAATGCCACCTTGCGAGGTTACTCGGCCAGCGGCAAGCGCAAGCGCACCTCGACCCCGCCCGGCACATTCGCCACGCTCAGCGTGCCGCCGTGCAGGCTGGCGACCTCACTGACAAAGTTCAGCCCGAGCCCGGTACTCTTACGCCCTGTTTTGGGGCGTGGCAACGAATAAAAACGTTCCGTGAGCCGTGGCAGTGCATAGTCGGCAATCGTCTCGGCCTGATTAAACAAACACAGCTCCAGCTGCTGCCCTTGCACCTGTGCAGACCAGCGCAGCAGGCCGCCTGCTGGGGTGAAGTCGAGGGCGTTGTCGAGCAGATTGGCCAGCGTCTGCTGCAGCAAGAAACGCTCGCCGAGCAGCTGCAGCTCTGCGTCGAGCAGATTTTCGACCCGTAACTGGGCACTTTCGATGCGCGCCGCTTGCGCCTGCAGCAACTCATCGACCAAGGCCCGCAGCGGCACCGCCACCCGTTCCTCCAAGCCCTGACGCTGCTCGACCAGGGCCAGGTGTAACAGCCGCTCGATCAGCTGCTGCAAGCGCGCGCTTTCGCTCTGGATATTGCCGACGAAGCGCTGGCGTTGCTCGGTCGGCATCTCACCCTCGAGCAGTTCGGCGGCGCCACGGATAGCCGCCAGCGGACTTTTCAGCTCGTGGGTCAGGGTGTGCACATAGCGCTCGACGTAGGCCTTGCCCTCCAGTTCGCTGCGCATATATTCGAGGGCGGCGGCCAACTGGCCCAGCTCACCGCCGCGCAACTGCGGTGCCGGGCGCCGCTCACCGGCGGCCACCGCCTGGGCAAAGCCAGTCAGCCGCCGTAGCGAGCCGCTCAGCCACCAGGACAACAGCCCGCCGACCAGCAAGCCGAGGCCGATCAACCCGGCGCCGAACCAGCTCAGGCGCCGCTGGGAACGCTCGATATAGGGCTGCAGGCTGCGGCTCGGTTTACTCACCGCCACCACGCCGATGATCTGGCCGTTATCTTTGATCGGCGCCGCCACGTACATCACCGAGGAGTCCGGATCGTCCGCCACCTCGCGGGTCGAGCGGGCGCCGTACTGACCGCGCAGGGTCAGGTAGACGTCGTTCCAGCGCGAGTAATCCTGGCCCACCGCTTGGCCGCTGGAATCCAACAGCACCTTGCCGGTCGCATCGGTGACGTAGATGCGATGGCTCACCGAAGTCTTACTCACCTCACCGATTTGCGCCTGGGGCTGGCGCTGACCGTAGGCCTGAAACAGTTCCTGCCAGCGACTTTGCTCAAGCCGGCCGCTGCGTAAATCGTCGCGCAGCAACTCGGCCAGCAGGTTGGCGGTATCCACCAGCAGTTCTTCGGTGGACTGACGCACGCCGGGACGAATCTCATCCATCACCGTGCTCAACACAAACCAGCCAGCCAGGCCGACGAACAGAAAATAGACCAGGAAAATCCGAATACCGAGCGGCATGAGCGACCACCTTAGATGTTGTTGTTTTGCTACCGCACAGAACCTGTTTAGGATTTTTTGAGCTAGAGCCAGGCAAGCGCAACGACCAACGGGAGTAACAGCCGCAGGCTGGCCCAAAGGGTAAGCGCCAGCGAATCAATTGGGCGAGGACGCGGAGTTTACAAGGTGTAAATGAGCAGTCCGAGCCCGGTTTCAACGCAGCATGGCCGACGATCAAGAGATCCTAGACAGGTTCTCAGACGAGTCTCAAGCTATAACCCAACCCCCGATGAGTCTGGATCGGCTCGGCGCTTGGGGCTATTTCGCGCAACTTGGCGCGCAGACTTTTGATATGGCTGTCGATGCTGCGCTCGTAACCGGCGTCGCTGGCCACGCCGGCGGCGTCCAGCAGTTGCTCGCGGGAGAAGACCCGCTCGGGTTGACCAAGCAAAGCTTGCAGCAGGCGAAATTCGTGGCGGGTCAGCACCAGCAGTTGTTGCTGATAGTGAATCTGCACCCGCTCCAAATCGAGGCGAAACGGCCCGTTGGGTTCGGGCTCTGCCGCCACTGCCGGGCGCGGCTGCACCCGTTTTAGAATCGCTTTAACCCGCGCCGCCACTTCGCGCGGGCTGAAGGGCTTACTGACGTAGTCGTCGGCGCCGATTTCCAGCCCCACCACCCGATCGATCTCTGTATTGCGCGCGGTGAGAAACAGCACCGGCACTTCGCTAAACCGACGCAGGCGTTTGCAGGCCTCGAAGCCGGTCATGTCCGGCAGGCCCACATCGAGAATCCAGAAATCGGCCGGGCTCTGCTGCTGAAATACCAGCGCATCACCGGCCAGCGTCAGCCAGTGAGTGCTGAAGCCCTCACTTTGCAGGGCGTAGATCAGCGTGTCGGCAATCGCCGCTTCATCTTCAACAATCAATATCTGCGGCATAGCGCTGCGACCCGGCAACCATCAAGGCTGCCACGGTGCCCAAAGCCAGGGGCAGGGTCAACCGTCAGGCCGGCACGCGGCGATTTACTGCGCGCCGGGCAGGCTTATTTGCAGTCGGGTTTGCTGGCGG
>JAIERD010000135.1 GCA_019747155.1 Pseudomonadaceae bacterium | reverse complement strand
ATCGGCATGGTCATGCCCGAGCCCGGCTTTATGCAGAAATGCCGCGAGCTGACCCGTAAGTACGGCAGCCTGCTGATCATCGACGAGACCCACACCATCTCCACAGACATGGGTGGCTGCACTAAATTGTGGAACCTCGAACCGGACTTTTTCGTGGTTGGCAAACCCATCGCCGGCGGCGTGCCCTGCGGCATTTTCGGCTGCAGCGCGGCCATGGCCGAGGCCATGCAAGCGGCGCGCAAACGCGCCAGTGCCGGTAATCACGGCCATGGCCACAGCGGCATGGGCACCACGCTATCGGCCAACGCGTTGGCTATGCACTGCATGCGCGCCAACCTGGAACAGGTGATGACTGAGGCCGCTTACGCGCACATGCTGCCGCTGGCCAAGCGCCTGGCCGATGGCTTTCGTGGCCTGATCGGCAAGTACGAGCTTAAGTGGTCGGTGACCGAGCTGGGCGCGCGCAGCGAGTTCCAGTTCTGCCACAACCGCCGAAAACCGGCGCCCAGGCCGAAGCGGCCTTCCACGACGAGCTGCAAATGGCCCTGCACCTGTACCTGATCAATCGCGGCATTTTGATCACGCCATTCCACAACATGACCCTGTGCTGCCCGAGCACCTCGATGGCGGATGTGGATAAGCTGATCGCCACCCTCGACGAAGCCTTGGCCGAACTGCTGGCCATCCCCGGCGCGCGGGAATAACACCACCCTGTAGGAGCGGCCTTGGCCGCGATGCTTTGGCCTCGCAGCCAATCGCGGGCAAGCCCGCTCCTACAAAACACGGCCAGACACGAGATAACCATCATGCAATTTGCCGATATCCAAGAAGCCCGCGACTTCCTCGAACAGCACCCAGAAGTCCGCTTGATTGAACTGTTTTTGATCGACGCCAATGGCGTGCCGCGCGGCAAGTTGCTGCACCGCGCCGAGTTGCTGGCCATCTATGAAAACGGCCGACCACTGCCCAGCTCGATTCTGGCGCTGACCATCAACGGCGAAGACGTCGAAGACACCGGCCTGGTCTGGGACGTGGCGGATGCCGACTGCTGGACCTATCCGCTGCCCGGCAGCCTGACCCTGCAACCCTGGCGCGCCCAGCCGACCGGCCAGCTGCAGGTCAGCATGCACCCGACTCAAGGCTTGCCCGCCAGCCCCGCCGACCCACGGCATGCCTTGATCCGGGTAATCGACCGCTTGAAAGCCGACGGCTATCACCCGGTAATGGCGGTGGAGCTGGAGTTTTATCTGCTCGATCAGCAGCGCGATGCCAATGGCCGCCCGCAACCGGCGCGGCAAGCCAACGGTGTGCGCCCGCAAGCGCCGCAGGTGTATGGCGTGGCCGAACTGGAGCAGATCGAGGCGTTTCTCAATGACCTGTATGCCGCCTGCGAAGTGCAAGGTTTGCCGGTGCGCACGGCTATTTCCGAATACGCCCCCGGCCAACTGGAACTGACCCTGGAACACCGTTTCGATGCGCTGCAGGCGATTGACGAGGGTGTGCGTTACAAGCGCCTGGTCAAAGGCGTGGCGCATAAGCACGGGCTGCAGGCCTGCTTTATGGCCAAGCCGTTCGGCGACCAGGCCGGCAGCGGCATGCATATGCACGTCAGCCTGGCCGATGCCGAGGGCAATAATCTGTATGCGTCGGAAGACCCACAGGGCACGCCGCTGCTGCGTCATTCCATCGGTGGGATGATGAGCACCCTGCTCGATTCCTTAGCGATTTTCTGCCCGAACGCCAACTCGTTCCGCCGCTTCCAAGCCAACAGCTATGCGCCGCTGGCCAAGAGCTGGGGGGTGAATAACCGCACCGTGTCGTTCCGCGTGCCTGGCGGTCCGGCCCACAGCCGACACATCGAACACCGCATCTGCGGTGCGGACGCCAACCCCTATCTGGCTGCGGCGGCGATTCTGGCCGGCATCCATGAGGGCATCAAACAACAGATCGATCCGGGCCCGGCCATCACCGGCAACGGCTACGCCCAGGCCAAGGAGTTTCTACCCACCGACTGGCTCACTGCCCTGCGTGCCCTGGAACAATCGGACTGGGCCAAGGAGCAGTTCAGCGCCGAGTTTCTCAAGGTGTTTCTGGCGATCAAACACACCGAATACCGCGAGTTTATGGGCGAAGTCGGCGAACAAGACTGGCGTTGGTACCTGACCCACGCCTGATTGCCGGAACTTGATTGCCGGAACTAAAGCCGGCGGGGGATGGACAATAAATAGAGGGCGTACTCGCGTAGGGTGTACTCACCGCAGGCAGTACACCAAGGTGCGCCTCTGCTGGCGGACTGTTCGCTACGCTCCTGAGTCCGCCCTACGTCCGCGTTACGCGTTACGCCCAGAACCGTAGGGTGGGCTTCAGCCCACCGTTTGCGCCGCCCTCTGGTGGGCTGAAGCCCACCCTACACACCGGAGACTCCCATGACTCAACCCGTAGTGCTAATTACCGGTGCCGCCGGCGGTCTCGGCAGTGCCTTGGCCCGGCGTTTTGCCGCCGGTGGCTGGCGGGTGGCCGCCAGCGATGTCAACAACGACGGCCTGCATGCGTTGGCCAATAGCCTGCCGCTGGCCGCCTGCGAAACCATCGACCTGCGCCGCCCGGACAACTGCACAGAGCTGCTCAGCCGCGTGCTGGCCAGTACCGGCCGCCTGGATGCACTGGTGAACGCCGCCGGGGTGTGGCGCGAAGGGCCAGTGGAATCCTGCAGTGAAGAGGACTTCGACCTGGTGATGGACGTCAATCTCAAGGCCGCCTTCTTTATGTGCGCCGCCGCCATCCCGGCGCTGCGCGACAGCCGTGGTGGGATCGTCAATATCGCCAGCGATGCCGGCCATCAGGGCAATCGTAACGCCGCCCTGTACTGCGCCAGCAAGGGCGCGCTGACCCTGCTGAGCAAAACCCTGGCGCTGGATCTGGCCCCGGACGGCGTGCGGGTCAACTGCGTGTCGCCCGGCGATATCGCCACGCCGATGCTGGATTTTCAGGCCGAGCAGTATGGCGATGGTGACCCGCTCGCCTACAAACGCGAGCTGCTGGCGCTCTACCCTCAGGGCCGTAACGCGCGGTTTATCCGCCCTGACGAAGTCGCCGAACTGGTCTGGTTCCTCTGCCAGCCTTATGCCGAGGCCATCAGCGGCGCCAATCTGGCCATCGACTTCGGCCTGTCGGCCGGTAAATAAGCGCGGCCGCCGCTCTTTGCACCAATAGGGTACGGCCATCCGGCGCAACGCGGTGGCCGCGCACCAAAAACCCACAGCAACGCAAAAAATCCGCAGGCGACGGCCCTTGGTCGCATTCGGGCGGGCCACGCCAGTGCGCTAAAACACGGCACTCGGCAGATTTGTGCAGCCGTACGGGGCAGGCTGGCGTTATCCTTGCAGGCCTGCGCACTGCATTCTTCGCCCAGCGAAGATCCCCCGCCTAACTGAAGAGCCTGTTGTTATGGATTCCGCGAACGCCCAACTGTCGATGACGGTGTTGATGACCCCGACCATGGCCAATTTTTCCGGCAAGGTACACGGCGGCACCCTGCTCAAGTACATCGATGAAGTTGCCTACGCCTGCGCCAGCCGCTATGCCGGCTGCTACGCCGTGACCCTGTCGGTCGACCAAGTGACCTTTCGCCAACCGATCAATGTTGGCGAGCTGGTGACCTTTCTCGCCAAGGTCAACTACACCGGCCGCACCTCCATGGAGATCGGCATCAAGGTGATTACCGAAAACATTCGCGAACGCTCCGTGCGCCACACCAATAGCTGTTTCGTGACCATGGTGGCGGTGGGCGACGATGGCAAACCGATCCCGGTGCAGCCACTGGAATTGACCACCGCCGACGACAAACGGCGCTTTCTGCATGCCCAGCAACGCCGGCAAATCCGCCAGGAGCTGGAGTTGCGTTACCAAGCCCTGCATGAAGAAATCTACTCACCGCCCGCCACCCTCTAAGCGGCAACTGCGGCCAATCGGTTAAGCTGAACTCACAGCCCGAGGAACCGCCATGCTGGACTTAACCGACCTATCGATTTTGCTGCTGTTTGCCGCCTGCGCCGCCTGGTTATGGCGTGGTCACGGCATACGTGAGCGCGCCCTGGCGCTGGTGCGCCGCCATTGCGAGAAGGTCGAAGTGATACTGCTGGATGACAATGTCGCCCTGCAGCGCTTGCGGCTGCTGCGTGACGGCCGTGGCCAGCGACGCTTGGCGCGGGTGTACGGCTTTGAGTTCACCGTCACCGGCGAGCAACGCCACATCGGCAGCATCAGCATGTTTGGCCAGCACCTGGGACAGATCGAACTGGCCGCTCACCCCTTCAGGGTCAAAGCGGATAGCGATGCGCTGGTGGCCGAGTCATTCAGTGCCAAGACCTATAGCAATGCGCCGGTGGCTGAGCTGTTCAACCCGCAAACCCCAACTGAGGCGCCACCGGCCGAGCCGTTACGCGACAACGCGGCCAGCGCCGCAGCGGGGGCGAAAATCATTCAGCTCAGCGACTGGCGCCAACGCCACTCGGGTTCCGACAAGCTGCACTAAGCCGCACTCGACACTCCTGATTGCCCGCTCAGAGCAAACCCAGCGCCCGCAGACTGGCCTTACCTAACTCAATGCGCTGACCGCTGGTGTCGGGTTGCGGCATGTCGATATTCAGGGCGAAGCTGTACAACTTGCCGTCCTGTTCGAGCCAACCCACCCACCAACCAATATCTGGCTCGTAGCTGTCGGCCCAGCCGGTCTTGCCGTACAGGGTCCAACCGACGCCTTGCTCCAGTCGAGCAATCTCGCGCACTTGCGCCTGCGCGGTGGCGGCCAACGGTAACTGGCCCTGGGCCAGGCGGGCGAGGAAACGGGTCTGTTCCACGGCGCTGATTTGCAGTGGTCCGACCAACCAGAAGTTATCCACCTGGCTGCCGATCTCGGCATTGCCGTAGTCCAGTTGGCGCACCTTAGCGCTCATCTGCGGCAAGCCGATGCGCCGCGCCAGCTCTTGGTAAACCGGCACATTGGAGACCTTGATCGCCTCGCGCAGACCCATGTCGCGCTCCCAGGCCTTGTACGGCTGCGGCTTGCCGCCATAAGGCAACAGCTGCTCGACATCCTTGACGGCGCCAACCTCCAGACCAATCAGACTGTTCGCCAACTTGAAGGTCGAGGCGGGAATAAAGCGGGTTTCGGCCCGCGCCTGATCGTGGCCACGCAGGCTGCCGTCCTGCACATCCAGCAGCACAAAGGTTCCGCGCACCCCGGCGACCTGAAACAACTCGGCGATTTTCGGCTGCTCCTGCCAGGCCCATACCGGGCTCGCCAGCAACAGCGTCAGCAGTGCAAAAAGACTTTTCATATGCCGCGTTCCCCTTGGTTAAGTCTGGAAAACGCGCAACTTTACGCGAAACATCGGAAGTCTTGCGGCGCACTGTGTAAACAAAATTGTCGGCCTAATGCTCACAATTTAGTGCAACAAAAACGCCGCGACCCGCTGCGCCGAATCCTCGGGGTCTTGCTGCATAAAGCAGTGACCGCCGGGCACGGTATGCCCGCTGACGTGGGCATTCAGCGCTGACCAGCGCGCCACTGCGGTGGCGATAAAGGGGTAAGTCTGCAGGCCGTAAATCACCTGGGTGGGGGTTTGCACCTTGGCCAGTGATGACCACAGGCGTTTGGGGAAAGAGCCAAAGATATCCGCCTCGCGGCTCGGCCGGCATTTCAGCTCGACGCCGGCCTCCACCGATTTGAGGCCGTGCTCGACATAGGCCTGCAAGGCCTCATCCTTCCAGCCCTTAAACATGCCGCGCCCCTGCAAGGCGTCAAACGCTGCCTGCCGCGATGGCCATTGCCGGCGGCGGGTGCGCGCCTTGCTGGCCATGCTGTTACGGCGGTACAGGCCGACCACGTCGGACAACGCCATCACGCCGATCATCGCCGGGGTAAAGAGCACCGGATCGAGCAACACCGCGCGGCTAAACAGCCCCGGTTGTTTGGCCAGCATCAGGCTGGTCAGCACCCCGCCAAAGCTATGACCCACGGCGTAAGTGGGCACTGCGCCGTAAATCCCCCGGCCGGCATTAAAGGCTTCCAAGGCCAGCGCGGCGCTGCGGTTCCAACCGTGAAAGCGGCCGCCGTGGTCGCTGTCGCCATGGCCCTGGACGTCGCACAGCCAGAGGTCAAAATCCACCGCCAGCAGCCTCAGCAAAGGCTCATAGGTGCGCCCGCAAAAACCGTTGCCGTGCAAAAAATGCAGCAACGGTTTACCCGAGGGCGGCGTATGCCAGCCACGCAAGGTAAAACCCGCCGAGCAGGCGTGTGACCACGGCAGTAACAACATGAAAAACCCCATTGCAGACAGTTTAGGGTCTGTTGCCGTTTCATTCGCGGCCGCGCCGGAGCCTGTTTTTGCGCGAGGCAAGGCACGAGGAGCGCGGTTT
>JAIERD010000100.1 GCA_019747155.1 Pseudomonadaceae bacterium | reverse complement strand
GGCAATGCGATCATGGGTCAGGCCGGCAACAACTTCCTGATCCGCAACAACCGGGTGATCGACACCGGCGTCTACGGGATCTTCCCGCAACTGGGCAAAAATGGCCTGGTCAGCAATAACGTGCTCAGCGGCATCGAGGACGCAGCCATCTACATCGGCATGTGCGACAACGTGCACGTCAATAACAACGAGGTGTTCGACAGCGTTGCCGGCATCGAGATCGAGAACTCGCGGCACGCCATCGTCGAGAACAACAAGGTCTACAACAATACCGGCGGCATCCTGACCTTTATCACCCCAGGGCTGCCGATCAAGACCACGTTTGATGTGATCATTCGCAACAACTTTATCAACAACAACAACCACGCCAACTTCGGCGCGCCCGGCTCGATCGTCTCCGGCGTGCCGGCAGGCACCGGCATCATCGTCATGGCGGCCGATGAGGTAACCATCGAGAACAACATCATCAGCGGCAACAAGAACGTCGGCATCGTCATCACCGACCATGACAGTTTTGCCAACATCACCAAGGACCCGGACTCCGACCCGAACTCGGACAAAGTCTCGATCCTCAACAACCTGATGTTCGACAACGGCACCGAACCGATGGACGAAATCAAGGCGCTGAAGATCGCCAGCCTGACCAGCGGCAACGTCGACATCATCAATATCGGCACCAGTCGCGACAGCTGCCTGCTCAACCCGCGCCAATACCCGGCGCTGGGCACCAAGAGCTTCGGCACCTGCGGCTTCTCGACCACCGCCGACACAGTGACCTACCTGCTGGCAGAGCCGGTGGCGCCGCGTGAGTTCAAGCTCGCGGAGAAAGGCAAGATGGCCTACTACGGCGTCTGCGCCGGTTGCCACGCCTACAACATGCGCATGATCGGCCCACCGGTAGAAGTCATTCAGGCGCTGTACATGGACAACCCGCAGGGCATCGTCGACTACATCAGCAATCCAACCAAGAAACGTGATGACTACCCGGCCATGCCCAAGCAGGACTACCTAAGCCCGGAGATCCGCCGCGCCGCCGCCGAGTTCATGCTTAACACCGACAGCAAGGGCATCTTCCACGACCCAGCCCTGAATCAGCAGCCGTAACCGCGCCAAGCTTGATCGCCAACTGTAGGAGCGGCTTCAGCCGCGATGTTTTCAAGACAAAGGGCATCGCGGATAAATCCGCTCCTACAGAAGCCAAACAGCACCTTCAGCGCAACCTGATTCGCACCCATAAAAAAAGAGCACCGCAGTGCTCCTTTTTTAATGCCGGGATATTGCCCCGGACCACCTCAGTGCTTGGTCAGCTTGTCCAGGTAACCCATAGCAAAGGCCGACACCACGAAGGTCATGTGGATGATCACGTACCACATCAGGTATTCGGTGGGGGTGTTCTTGGCATCCATAAACACCTTGAGCAGGTGAATCGAGGAGATCGCCACGATCGACGCCGCGACTTTCATCTTCAACGAGCTGGAGTCCATCTTGCCCAGCCAGCTGAGCTTCTCTTTACCATCATCGATATCGAGGGCCGAAACGAAGTTTTCGTAGCCCGACAACATCACCATCACCAACAAGCCACCGACCAGCGCCATGTCGATCAACGACAACAGCACCAGAATCAGATTCGCCTCGGCCATGGCAAACACGTTGGGGATAATATGAAAAATCTCTTGGAAAAACTTTAAGCACAGCGCCAGCAAACCCAGCGACAAACCAAAGTAAATCGGCGCCAACAACCAACGGGAGGCGTACATCGCGTTCTCGATAATGCGTTCCATACTGCCTCGCAGAAAGATAAAAACCGGCGCTGAGTATACCCACACCACTGCGGCCAACAAAGCGCAGCGCGGCCTGCGCAATGTGCAGCAACACTGCCAATTCGGCTCAAGCCAATTGTGGATAAGGTTTTTGCCGCAGGCTCGCCCCGAGCCACTAACGACGTGACCAGCAGCGTCTATGCAGCAGACTCGCGGCCTGACTTCAGCGCTCTGGATGGGACTGATAGTCGACTAACGAGCGGGTATGAGGACCGTTCAGCTGGCGCATTTTGGCCTGCATATGCAGGCTCCAGATAGGCACATCAAAAGCCTGCCGATAACCCTGCGCCTGCAGACTGGCGGTGATCCCGCAGAGTATCTCTTGAGCCGCGCAAGGCCCGCAGAATGGGCCCTGAGCATTAACCACCGAGGGCTGCTGGCCGTCCATTCCGGCAACACAAAGCACCACCCACAGGCCTTGATCACCGGCCAACGGGCGCACTACGCACTCGATCCGGGTAATCACTCCAAGGTACTGACGGGTAAGGCAGAGGCTAGGCGACATGGCCGCGACTCCGAGCAGGGCTTAGCTTCAGCCTACACTCGCAGAGAGCACCAAGAAAGACCGAAAGTTACCCCCAATAGCTGTGGATAACTCTGTGGATGAACACTGGAAAAGCGTCTCGCGTCCGGCGAACTCGTGGCCGGCAGCCAGCGCTCAGTGACTGATCAGCCACCAAACGCCCGCCTAGCCTTTAGCCGACCAGGAATTAAACGGTAGGGTTGCCCGCCACCGGTTTTTTCACGGGGGCCTTGCGTGCAGGTTTGGCGGCCGGCTCGGCCGCTTTAGCCGCCGGCGCCTCATCCTCGTCATCGTCCAGGCCCAGCTCGGCAATCTCGCGCAGCCGCTCGACCACCCGCGCATTGACGCTGCCCTCGGCAAACGCGCCCTTGGCATCCACCGCCCCCGCCGGCGCACCGACCAACAAGCCCAAGGCCTCATCGACCTGACGCACCGCATAGACATGAAACTTGCCGGCGCGTACTGCCTGCAGCACCCGTTCATCGAGCATCAGGGTGGAGACATTAGAGTACGGAATAATCGCCCCCTGCTCGCCAGTCAGGCCACGGGCCTCACACAAGCGGAAGAAGCCTTCGATCTTCTCGTTCACCCCGCCGACTGCCTGCACCTCACCAAACTGATTGATCGAGCCGGTGATGGCGAAGCACTGCTTTAGCGGAGTGCGCGACAGGGCCGAGATCAGCGTGCAAACCTCACCGAGGGAGGCACTGTCGCCATCCACATAGCCGTAGGATTGCTCCAGGGCGATGCTGGCAGAAATATCCAACGGATACTCCTGGGCATAGCGGCTGCCCAGGTAGCCGGTAAGAATCATCACGCCCTTGGAATGGATCGGCTGGCCGAGATTGACCTCGCGCTCAATATCGACAATCCCGGAGTTGCCCGGATAGACGGTGGCGGAAATCCGCGCCGGCACGCCGAAGGCCGAGTCACCCACCTCCAACACGGTCAAACCGTTGCACTTGCCCACCGCCGCGCCGCTGGTGTCGATCAGGATGATGCCAGCCAACATGTCATCCAAAATCCGCGCCGAGACCCGACCGGTGCGGTCGGCCTTGGCTCTCAGCGCCCGCTCGATATGACCGACATCGGTGTGCTCTTCATGGGCCAGCTGACGAATAAAATCGGCCTCGCTGACCAGCTGAAAAATATCGCCGATCAACGCCGACAAACGTCCCTGATGCTCGGCCAGCCGCGCGCTGTAATTGGCCAAACGCGCCACCGCCGCCGCCGTCAAGGGCGCCATACCCTCCTCCGTGGTGCGGGTTTTCAGCAATTGGGCAAACTGCTCGAGGCTGTCTTCGAGCAGCGGAATGTCCTCGTCAAAATCGACCAACACCCGGAACATCTCCTGAAAGTCCGGGTCCAGGTCCTGCAAGGTGTAATACAACTCGCGCGAGCCGATGATCACCACCTTGACCTGCAGCGGTATCACCTGCGGGTTGAGCGTGACCGTGGCGATGCGACCGAGCTCGCCGAGCGGCGACTCCATCTTCAATTGCCGCGAATGCAGGGCGCGCTTGAGGGCATCCCAGACAAAGGGCTCACTCAGTAGCTTCTCCGCCTCCAGCACCAAAAAACCGCCATTGGCGCGGTGCAAGGCACCCGGCCGCAGTTGCCGGTAGCTGGTGTAGAGAGCGCCTTGATCGGTGTTGTACTCGATGCGGCCAAACAGATTGTCGTAGGTCGGGTGCGACTCAAACACCACCGGCGCACCGCCTTGGTGGTGGTGACCGACCACCAAACTGGGAGCGTATTGCTCCTCCAGCAGCTTGCGGGTTTGGGCGGCGGCCCGATCGACATCGACCAGTTGCTCGACCACGGTCTTCAGCAAATTGACCTGCAGCGCTTGCAGGTAAGCGCAGACCCCGGCGTTCTCGGCGTAGCGCATCGACAGCGGCGCCAGCAAGGGTTGCAGGGCCAGGGTGATGGTTTCCTCATCGAGCTGGCGCAGCTGATTGCTCGACTCGCGCTTCCACTGTTGCAGGCTGGCCAGCTCCTCATTGAGGCGCTCCTCCAGGCCAGCAATATCGACATGAAAACGCTCGCGTTCGGCCTCCGGCAACTGAGCGAACTCGGCTTCATCCAGGGCTTTGTTGTCCTTCATCGGGGTGAAGGCAATGTTGCTGTTGTCACGGTACAGCGCCACGTCCTTCTCCAGCGCCAAGCGCTCGACCACATCCAGAGCCCGGTCATAGCGTTGGTTGAAGATACGGTCGATGGCGCTTTTTTTCTGCTGATAAGACGGCAGCTCGAACACCGCCGGAAAGGTCGTCAGCAGGTTATCGATCAACTGGCTGATGTCGGCGATAAAGGCACTGGCGCTGCCAGCCGGCAACTCCAATGCGCGCGGCTCGCGGGGTTCATCGAAGTGATTGACGTAGAGCCGGTCCGCCGGCGTGGCCAGGCGCTTGGCCTCGGCCTTGAGGTAGCGCTGCACGAAAGAAAAACGCCCCGTGCCGGGCTCGCCCATCACATAAACGTTGTAACCGGGACGCGGCATGGCCACGCCAAACTGCATGGCCTCCACCGCGCGTTCCTGGCCAAGCACGCCGCGAAACGACTCCAACTCATCGGTGGTGGTGAAATTGAACTGCGCAGGGGCAAAGGGGCGGGTCAAAGCATCGGGTGGCACACGCAGGGCAGCAGCAATCGAATCGGCCATGGGTAATCCTTACTACAGGCGGAAGATGCTGCCATTCTGGCGCCGCCCGCCACGCACTGGCAAGGCGCTAAACCAAGCCTGCGGCTGAATCTGTGAGCCCGGTTAGGCTGGCAGATCGGCGCAGGCCAGGCAAAACTCGGCCATCGGCATGGCCTGCAAGCGCGCCGGCGCAATCGGCTGGCCACAGCGCAGGCATTGGCCATAACTGCCCTCAGCCAAACGCACCTGGGCGTGGGCCACTTGCCGCTGGGCCGCACCGGCCTCGGCTAACAGCGCTTCAAGCACTTCATCGTTCTGCCGCTGCTGCGCCTGCTCGGCAAAATCGGGGGAATGGCTGCGCGCCAAGTCGCGCCGAATCGCCTCGGCACGGGCAGCATACTCAGCGGCCAAAGTAGCCAGGCGGCTATGGGGATCGAAGCTAGTCATGCGGCACACTCCACAGATGGGTCTATGGTTAGTGTGGCTGCTGATCGGCATCGTGCACTGATCTAAATCATGTGCCACTGCCGACTCACCCACAGCTACAACAGCCTGGCCTTGACAGGCCGCCGACAAGTCGAAAAGCTGCGACTCGGCGTTGCACCTTTTTTGGCGCCAATTACCAAGGACTGCATAGAGAGTAAAACCATGAAAAAACTCCTGCTAGGTACGCTACTCACCGCTCTTTCCGTTAACGCCTTCGCCGAAGCACCCGGCGGCCCAAGCTGTGGCTGGGGCAACATGTTGTTCAAAGGCGATAAAGGCATGGGCTCACACTTCCTCGCCTCGACCACCAACGGCACCTCAGGCAACGCCACGTTTGGCATGACCTCCGGCACCAACGGTTGCTCGACCAAAGGCATGCTGACCTACGGCGGCAAGTCGATGCTGGCGCTTAACGGCATGATGGACGAACTGTCCGAAGACATGGCCAAAGGAGACGGCGAAGCCCTGACCACTTACGCCGTGGTACTGGGTGTGCAGCCGCAAGATCGCGCCCACTTCGCCGCGGTAACCCACGCGCACTTCAGTGAAATCTTCAGCAGCGCCAGCGTTACTGCTGAGCAAGTGCAAGCGGCCACCTTGGCCGTGATGCAAAACGATGCCCGCCTGGCTCAGTACAGCCACGAAGCATAAGCCTACGGCGCTAGCCACTTAGCGCCGCGAGCTTGCATCTTCTCGCCCAGACAGACCGTTGAAAAATGTAGCGAGCGACGGCTAGGCAAGGCGAGATCAGCCGAAAAGGCGCAGTGTACGAGTAGTACATGAGCATTTTGAGGCTGATCTCAACGCCGCATAGCCGAGCGCAGTAGTTTTTCGACGGCCTGTTAAGGGGCGGGTTTATTCACCTCATTAGTTGCCCCCGCATGTTCAAACGCCTGATT
>JAIERD010000155.1 GCA_019747155.1 Pseudomonadaceae bacterium | reverse complement strand
ATTCATTGCTGCGGCTCAAATGATTGATTCTAGATATCAAGATATGCCGATCCAGCCAGCAGTGCCAGCCTGGCGCACGCACGTTCTAGCGCGTGCGCCATTAATAGCCGACTGCTGGACGCTTTAGGCATCAATGGCCGGCGGCTGATAACGCGGGTAATCGCTGTAACCCACCTCACTGCCGCCGTACATGCTGGCGCCATCCAGCGGATTAAGTGGCCACTGATTTTGCAGGCGGGCCGGCAAGTCTGGGTTGGCGATAAACCAACGGCCAAAGCCAATCAGGTCGCCCCAACCGGCGTTCAATACCTTGTCAGCGCGCTCGACCGAGTACTTACCTGCATACATCAGCAAGCCACTGAAATTGGCGCGTACAGCGGCGCGAAAGGTTTCTGGCAACTCCGGGGCGCTGTCCCAATCGGCTTCGGCCAGCGACACGTAAGCGATGCCGATCTGCTCCATCAGCTTGATCGCCTCAATGTAAGTCTCATGCGGATTGTCCTCCACCAGGCCTAAGTACACCCGTGCCTCATCGGTGCTAACAAACAGCGGGGCGAAGCGCACACCGACCCGATCAGCACCCACCACATCAGCCACCGCCTGAGTAATCTCCTGCAAAAAGCGCAGTCGGTTAGCTAACGAACCACCGTATTCATCACTGCGCTGATTGCTGTGGGCGCTGATAAATTGATTAACCAAGTAGCCGTTAGCGCAGTGCAACTCCACCCCATCAAAGCCGGCCTGCAGGGCATTGCGCGCCGCTTGTGCATACAACTGCACCAAGTCTTTCACCTCGGCGTTGCTCAACTCACGCGGCAGCGAAGGTTCGGCCAAGGCGCCAGTGCCCGGGCCGGTTTCAATAAACACACTGACATTGCTGGCGGCGATGGCTGAGGGCGCGACCGGCGCGTCGCCATTGGGCTGCAGTGACGTATGGGAGACCCGGCCAACATGCCAAAGCTGAGCAAAAATCGGCTTACCCTCAGCGTGCACGGCGGCCGTGACGAGCTTCCAGCCGTCGATTTGCGCCTGACTGTGGAGCCCCGGCGTCCAGGCATAACCCTGGCCGCGCGGCTCGATCTGGATGCCTTCGGTGATCAACAGCCCGGCAGTGCTGCGCTGACGATAATAAGTGGCCATCAATGCGTTGGGCACATTACCCGGTTGGCTGCTGCGCGAACGGGTCAGCGGCGGCAACACCAAGCGGCTTTCTAAGGCAAAGGGGCCGAGCTTTACGGGGCTGAACATGGGTGAGGTCTTCATACTAATTCCTACAAATCTGAATTTATCGATACAATTCCAGTTACTAAACCAAACTCAATACCGACTGGATGCTCATTTTTAAGCGCCTAATTGCCGATGATCGCCGCTAAAGGCCAACAATCAGGCTCTTGCAAGAGCTGACCATTTAAATAATTACCCCTATATCTAGATATGTCAATATCTATTTCCGGCAAGCCAACCAACCTAGAACCTGCCTGACACAGCCCTGCAGAGTCCGCTAAAAAATCGCTAGACGACTGGTCTAGTTTTACTTTACCGTGGGTGCCATGAAGACTTCTTACGACGATACCCGCCAGCATCTACTCGACACAGGCCACCAAATAATGGCCGGCAAAGGCTTCTCTGGCGTTGGGTTAAATGAAATTTTGCTCACCGCGGGCGTGCCGAAAGGCTCCTTCTATCACTACTTCAAATCCAAAGAACTGTACGGCCAAGCCCTGCTGGAAGACTACTTCAGTCACTACCTGCGCCTGCTCGAACAGCGCTTCGCCGACACCCACTTGCCGGCCGGCGAACGCCTGATGGGCTATTGGCAGCACTGGTTAGCCAGCTACAGCGGCCCCTGCAGCGAGCAAAAATGTTTGGTGGTTAAACTTAGCGCCGAGGTGGCGGATTTATCGGAAGCCATGCGCATCACCCTGCGCGACGGCACCGACCGCATCATTGCGCAATTGGCCGCCTGCATAAGCGCAGGCACTGCCGATGGTTCACTGCCGGCACTGGATGCTCGCGCCACCGCCACCATGCTCTATCAACTGTGGCTGGGAGCCAGTTTGCTGGCCAAATTGCACCGCACCAGCCAACCCATGCAGCAGGCGCTGCAGATGACGCAAAAAATCTTGAGTGCCGAATAGCGCTAAACCCACCCGCCACTCTTGGCGGGTATTTTTTGAACCAAAACTAATCGACTGGTCTAATAAAAAACCCAATTCAATCGCGCCCACCGGCGCCGCAGGAGTAAAAAACTGGATGTTTAACTTCGATTTTTACAACCCTACCCATATCTGCTTTGGTCAAGGCCGCATCGCCGAGCTGGATCGCTTGATCCCCGCCAATGCCAGGGTCTTGGTCCTTTATGGCGGCAGCAGCGCGCAACGTACCGGCACCCTGGCCGAGGTGCAAAACGCCCTCGGCCAGCGCGAAGTGCACTTATTTGGTGGCATTGAGGCCAATCCCAGCTACGAAAAACTGCTGGAAGCGGTCGAACTGGTGCGCCGCGAGAAACTCGACTTTTTGCTGGCGGTTGGCGGCGGCTCGGTAATCGACGGTACTAAATTTGTCGCCGCAGCGGCCAACTATACCGGCGAGCCCTGGGAGATTCTGCAAAGTGGCGGGCGCAAAATCAGCCAAGCATTGCCGATCGGCACAGTACTGACGCTGTCGGCCACCGGCTCGGAAATGAACAACGGCGGCGTGGTCACGCGCCTGTCGCTGCAAGCCAAACTGCCGTTTCGCAACAACCTGTTGTTTCCGCGCTTCTCGATTCTGGACCCGACTAAAAGCTTCACCCTACCAGTGCGCCAAGTGGCCAACGGGGTGGTCGATGCCTTTGTGCATGTGGTCGAGCAATACCTGACCTACCCAGTCAATGCACCGGTGCAGGACCGCTTCGCCGAAGGTCTGCTGCAGACCCTAATCGAGCAAGGCCCGCTGGCCCTCAGCCAACCGCAAGACTACGAGGTTCGCGCCAACCTGATGTGGGTGGCAAGCATGGCCTTGAATGGTTTGATCGGCGCCGGCGTACCGCAAGACTGGTCGACCCATATGATCGGCCATGAACTGACCGTGCTGCATGGTCTGGATCATGCGCAAACCCTGGCGGTGCTGCTGCCATCGATGCTGCAACAACGACGCACGGCCAAGCGGGACAAATTGCTGCAATACGCCGAGCGAGTGTGGAGCCTGCGTGACGGTGATGAAGAACAACGCATCGACGAGGCCATCGCGCAAACCCGCAGTTTCTTTGAAGCCCTTGGGGTGAAAACCCGACTGAGCGATTACAACCTCGATCAAACCGTCATTACCCCACTGCTCGCGCAACTGGAAAGCCACGGCATGAGCAAACTCGGCGAGCACCGCGACATTGACCTGGCCACTAGTCGCCTAGTGCTAGAAGCCAGCCTCTAAGCAATCCACCGGAGCTAATCCCATGACGCAAAACACGCAAATTAACCGCCGCATCGTACTGGCCTCGCGCCCCCACGGCGCGCCAACCAGTGCAAACTTTCGACTTGAGCAACAGCCGCTGCCAATACCGGCAGAGGGCGAAGTTTTACTGCGCAGTGTCTACTTGTCGCTCGACCCTTACATGCGCGGCCGCATGAGCGATGGCCCCTCCTACGCCGCCGCCGTCGAGCTGGATCAGGTCATGGTCGGCGCCACCGTCAGCCGGGTGGTCGCCTCCAAGCATCCCGACTACGCCATCGGTGACTGGCTGCTGGCCTACAGCGGCTGGCAAGACTATGCGATCAGCGACGGCACTGGCCTGACCAAGTTGGGCAACAACCCCAGCAACCCATCCTATGCACTGGGCATCCTCGGTATGCCGGGGTTTACCGCCTACATGGGCCTGCTCGACATCGGCCAACCCAAGGCTGGCGAAACCCTGGTGGTCGCCGCAGCCACCGGGCCAGTGGGCGCTACCGTCGGGCAAATCGGCAAACTCAAAGGCTGTCACGTGGTCGGTGTGGCCGGTGGCGCCGAGAAATGCCGCTACGCCGTAGAGGTACAAGGCTTCGATGCGTGCCTTGACCATCACGCCGCTGACTTCGCCGCGCAACTGGCGCAGGCCTGCCCGAACGGTATCGACATCTATTACGAAAGTGTCGGCGGCAAGGTCTTTGATGCCGTCTTGCCCCTGCTGAATACCGCCGCGCGCATCCCGGTGTGCGGCCTCATCGCCCACTACAACGACACCGCCTTGGCGCAAGGCCCGGATCGCCTAGCCCTGCTGATGCGCACCGTGCTGACCAAACGCTTAAAAATTCAAGGCTTCATCATTTTTGACGACTACGCCCATCGCTACGACGAATTCGCCCGCGATATGCAGCAATGGCTGGCCAACGACCAAATCAACTATCGCGAAGACCTCGTCGAAGGCCTGGAAAACACCCCACACGCCTTTATCGGCCTGCTCGACGGCAAGAACTTCGGCAAGTTGGTGATCCGCGTTGGTGCCGACAATTAATTAATCGCCCCCTTAGACAGAGAGAACAACATGAAAATTTTGATGGTATTAACCTCCCACGATCAACTCGGCGACACCGGCAAGAAAACCGGTTTCTGGCTCGAAGAGTTTGCCGCGCCCTACTACAGCTTCAAGGATGCCGGCGCTGACATAACCCTCGCCTCGCCCCTCGGTGGCCAGCCGCCATTGGATCCAAAGAGTGACGAGCCCGGCGCACAAACCGCCGCTACAGAACGCTTTCGCCAGGACCCTGCCGCGCAAAAGGCACTGGCCAATACCCACGTATTAGCCCAGATGCAGGCCAACGACTACGCCGCCATCTTCTACCCAGGCGGTCACGGACCACTCTGGGACTTAGCCGAAGACCAACATTCGATTGCCTTGATCGAAGCTTTTTATGCCGCCGGCAAACCAGTCGGCGCCGTCTGCCACGCCCCCGGCATCTTTCGTCACACCAAGGGTACGGACGGCCAGTTCTTGGTTAACGGCAAACGCGTGACGGGTTTCACTAACAGCGAAGAAGCCGCCGTAGAACTCACTGACATAGTGCCGTTCTTGGTCGAAGACATGCTGCAAGCCAACGGCGGCCACTACTCAAAAGGCGCCGATTGGGCCAGCTATGTGCTGGTCGACGGCAAGCTGGTAACCGGGCAAAACCCAGCTTCATCCGAGGCCAGCGCCGAGGCACTGTTAGCCCTGCTGGCTTAAGTATTGGCTATATACCCGTTTAGTGTTGCGACCGCATTAACGGTCAACACGCGAAACCTGTAGGAGCGAGCTTGCTCGCGATGCTTTTGCCGTCAGTGATTTCCGTCAGGCAGCCGCAGGAGCAGCTTGATGATGGACTTGCTCAAGCGCCAGCAATCTGGCTCCTACAAAGGGCTGCGCGCATATCCAACAGTTAACGGGTACATAGCTTAAGTATTGGGGTCTGCTGCGAAAGCCTGTCACCGATGCCCTATAGATGGGCATCGGTGACAGCTAAAGCGCGCGATTCGGCGCAGATAGGTAATTACAGCGATTTGAACTTGGTTTGCCGCGAATGAATCCAGTCGACAATCTCTCCCTCGGGGGCATAGCCACTGACGGTTTCACGCAGCAGTTGCCGTACCCGCACATAATCATCTTGCTCAACAGCCGCCATTAACTGCTCCAGCGCCAACTTGAACGCCTCCCAGGGCAGATGGTCTTCGTTGGCCCGCATGATCATTGGATGGTCGGTCGGGGTAACGTCATCGCCAATCAACAGCTCTTCATAAAGCTTCTCGCCGGGACGCAAACCGGTGAACTCGACGGCAATATCACCATTGGGGTTGCGCTCGGAGCGCAGGGTTAGCCCTGAGAGCAATATCATCTTCTCGGCCAGTTCGGCAATCTTTACCGGCTGGCCCATATCCAACACAAAGACATCGCCACCCAGCCCCATGGCACCGGCCTGAATCACCAACTGCGCCGCCTCCGGGATGGTCATGAAATAACGGGTGATATTGGGGTGGGTCACAGTCACCGGGCCGCCATGACTGATTTGCTCACGAAACAGCGGAATCACCGAGCCAGACGAGCCCAGCACATTGCCAAAACGCACCATGGTGAAACGGGTTTTATTCAGATGGGCAACCGCCGATTTATCCCCGAGAAACACCGGCGCCGCCTCGGCACTCAAGGCCTGCAAGGTCATCTCAGCCAAGCGTTTGGTACTGCCCATCACATTGGTCGGCCTGACCGCCTTATCGGTCGAAATCAGCACAAAGTGCTCAACGCCTGCGCGGATCGCCGCCTGCGCGGTGTGCAACGAGCCCAGCACATTATTCAGCACGCCTTCGGCAATATTGTGCTCGACCATCGGCACATGCTTGTAGGCGGCGGCGTGGTAAACCGTATTCAC
>JAIERD010000023.1 GCA_019747155.1 Pseudomonadaceae bacterium | reverse complement strand
GCAAGGGGTGCACAACGCGGTGGCGCTATTGGTAGATAGCCGTGACCAGTCGGTAAAGGCGCTGGTGGGCTCGGCGGACTACTTCTCGCCGAGCATTCGCGGCCAGGTCAATGGCGTGCAAGCGCGACGCTCACCCGGCTCGACGCTGAAACCTTTTCTGTATGGCCTGGCGCTGGATCAGGGGGTGATCCACCCAATGAGCATAATCAAAGATGCCGCCACCGCCTTCGGTAACTTTCAGCCAGAAAACTTCGATGGCAAATTTGCCGGCCCACTGACTGCCCAAGAGGCCTTGGTGCGCAGCCGCAATGTACCGGCGGTGTGGCTAGCCAGCCAGATCAGCCAACCATCGTTGCACGGCTTTCTGCAGCGCGCCGGCATCCAGCGGCTGCGCGAGGAGGAGTTCTACGGCCTGGGCCTGGCGCTGGGCGGTGGCGAGCTGACCCCGGCCGAACTGACCCGGCTGTACCTGCTGCTGGCCGGCGACGGCCGCCTGCGCAATATCCGCTACAGCAGCGACGAGCCGGCCACCGTCGGCGCGCCGCTGCTGTCACCGCAGGCGGCCTTTATGGTGCGCGACATGCTCAGGCACAACCCGCGCCCCGACGGCCTGCCGCCAGACCGGCGTGGCCGCAACTGGCCGGTGGCCTGGAAGACTGGCACTTCTTGGGGTTATCACGATGCCTGGAGCGCCGGCATCGTCGGCCCTTATGTGCTGGTGGTCTGGGTCGGCAACTTCGAAGGCCAGCCGAACCCGGCCTTTATCGGACTGAAAACCGCCGCGCCGCTGTTCTTTCGCATCGCCGACGCCCTGCCCCTGGCGCTGCCGAAAGTGCAGGCCAGCGTCGACCAGCCGCCCAGCGGGCTGATCCGCGTCGAGGTGTGCGCCGCCTCCGGCGACTTACCCAACCGCTGGTGCCCGCAAACCCGCAAGACCTGGTACATCCCCGGTGTCTCGCCGATCCGCGTCTCGATCCTGCACCGGCCGGTGATGATCGACCGCAACACCGGCAAAGCCGCCTGCCCGCCTTATGATCCGGCCAGCACTGAACAACAGATTTTCGAGTTCTGGCCTTCGGACTTGCAACGTCTGTTCGCCGCCGCTGGCCTACCCCGTCGCACTCCGCCGGACTCGCTCAGCGACTGCCAAACTGCCCTGAGCAGCAATCAGCAGGACGCACCACGGATCACCTCACCGCTGACTCAGGTGACCTACAGCCTGCGTCTGTCGCAGCCGCAAGAAAGCATCGCGCTGACCGCCAACGCCGCCAGCGATGCGCGGGTGCTGTATTGGTTTGCCGGCTCAACCCTGCTCGGCCAGAGCACCCCGCAAAGCGCCCTGAACTGGCGGCCGAGCAGCTCGGGCCAATACCAGCTCAAGGTCAGTGACGATCAGGGCCGCAGCAACAGCCGCGCCCTGCAAGTGGAGTTTTTGCCGTAAGACGGACTTGGGGCGGACTCAGTTCGTAGGGTGGGCTTCAGCCCACCGCATCAGAACCTAAGGCAACTGGTGGGCTAAAGCCCACCCTACGGTTGTGCATGCCTCGCGATTAGCGCCGTACTGGGCGCTTTTGCAATTTGCGCTGCAGGGTCCGACGGTGCATACCCAAGGCGCGGGCGGTGGCGGAGATATTGCCGGCGTGTTCGGCGAGAATCCGCTGGATATGCTCCCACTGCAGGCGGTCTACCGACATCGGGTTTTCTGGCACCAGGCTGTCCAGATCGACATGCTCGGACAGCAGCGCCGCCAGCACATCATCGGCATCGGCGGGCTTGCACAGGTAGTTGCAGGCGCCGCGTTTGATCGCCTCCACCGCCGTGGCAATGCTCGAATAGCCGGTGAGAATCAGCACGCGCATCTCGGGGTCGAGCTCGTGCAACTTGGGCAGCAGCACCAAGCCGGAGTCGCCGTCCATTTTCAGGTCGAGCACCGCGTACTCCGGCAAATCGGCCGTCGCCAGCGCCAGCCCGGCTTCGGCCGAGTTGGCGGTGCTGACGCGAAAACCACGGCGGGTCATGGCCCGCGCCATCACCCGGGTGAAGGTCTCATCATCGTCGACCAGCAGCAGGTGCGGGAACTCTTCAGCTACCTCTGGGGCTTCGCCATCGATTGGGGCTTGGTTGCTCATTGCATTCCTCGTGGATCAAAAAGGCCCAAGGCCGGCGCCAATGGCTCGCGGCAACCGCAGTTCGGTCAGCGTGCCGCCCTCTTCATGGTTATACAGTTTTACCGAACCACCGGCACGGGTGACGCTGGCCTGACTTAAAAACAAGCCTAAACCGAAACCCTTGCCCTTGGTGGTGAAAAACGGCCGACCCAGTTGCTCGGCAATCGCCAGCGGCACGCCAGCACCGTGGTCGCGGATACTCAGGGTGATCCACTGGGCATCCCAGTTCAGCAGGATATCGAGTTTGTCCGGGCAGGCATCGGCGGCGTTATTCAGCAAATTCAGCAGCGACTGGGTCAAATCGGTGGGCGGCATCATCCGTGGCGCGGCGCCCACCCCGAGGCTTTGAAAACGATAACTGGCCTCCGGGCGCATCAGGTGCCAGCGGCGCAGCACCGACTCCAACCATTCGTTGGCGGTTTGCTCCTGCACCGCGTGGCGGCGGTCCGCCTCTGCGGCGCGCACCAACTGCTGCAAGCTCTCCTTGCAGAGTTTGACCTGCTCTTGCAGCACCGCCAGATCCTCTTGCAACAGCGGGTCGGGGTGCTCCTGGCGCAGCTCTTTGATCAGCACACTCATGGTCGCCAGCGGCGTACCCAACTCATGGGCAGCGCCGGCGGCTTGGGCCGCAACGGCCAGCAACTGCTGGTCACGCATGCCCTCTTCACGGCGCTCGGCCTGCAGCTGGTCTTGGCGGCGCAACGCACCGGCCATCTTCACCACGAAGAAGGTGATAAAGGCCGCCGACAGGGCAAAGTTCAACCACATACCAAACAGGTGCAGGCTGATCAGCATCGCCTCATGCTCAACGCCATGCAGCGCCAGCGGGTGATACCAGATCAACAAGCCGGTGTAGCCACTCAGGGCCAGGCCACTCAGGGCCATGGAATACATCCACGGCAAGGTGGCCGCCGCGATGGTCAGCGGCACCAGGTAATAGGACACGAAAGGGTTGGTCGAGCCGCCGGCGTAGTACAGCAGCACGCTGTGGATGATCAGGTCACCGGCCAGTTGCAGCGCATATTCCTGCTCGGTGACCGGCCACGGACCTTGCGCCCGCACGGCGGTAAAGGCACAAAATAATGCCGAGACGCCGAGGGTGATGCTCAGTGCCAGCCAGGGCAGCGGCAGCAAATCCGACAGGTAGGCAAAACCCACCGAGCCGGCTTGCGCGGCCAGCACAAGGACGCGAATCAGGGTCAAACGCCAGAGGTTTTGCCGGCTGGCTGAGAGTAATTGAGTGGGGCCGTACATGGGCTCTCCAAGGGTGCGCTGGCGCATAACCTGGGGAGTATAACCATGCCGCAGGCGCCGCTCGCCCACTGCGGCAACCGGCCGCAGGCAAGGCCCTAGTGCTAAGCAGGTGGTAAATATCGAGGTATTGAACTTGACCCGCGGCAGTTTTGATTCTGCGGTAATGGTCCAACAGCCTGCTGGACCATTACGTCTGCTTGCGCGAGCGCCTCAGCAAAGTGCGCAGATAGCTCCGCATTAGGACTGTTTTTTACTTTCCAGTTTTTTCTTCGCGGCTTCGATTTGCTTGATGCTGCGCGGTGGCGCGGGTAAGTCTTCCGGCATAGTGCCGCCCAATTCTTCGATGGTCTGTCGCACCTTCTGGCCAACGGCAAAATGCGTCTGATTGGCCTGCTGCTTGCCCTGAATCTCATCGCGGCGCAGCTTTTCCTCGGTTTGCGTGGCACGGAACAGATTAGCCGCCAGTTCGGTGCTGCCCATGTGATCTAGAATTTTCTGGCTTTTTTTCAAGCGCTTATGGGCATGAATATCCTTGGCCGCCAAACCACCATAGAGTCCGCGATAGCCATGATCTTGAAAAACGGCGTAATCCAGCGGCGTTGCCACTCCTGCATCTTTTGCCGCCGCCGCCAATTGCTTGTTGTGAGCGGCTAACTCGTTGCGAATCGCCAGGCGTTTTTCGTCCTCGGTGAGTTGGCTAAACCGCGCCTCATCCGCCAGCTCCTGACGCCGTGTCTGCAGGGCAAAATAGGTTTGACCATTGGCAATGACCGATTTGCCAGGGTCGCCATTTTGCACCAGCAAGTAACAGGCATAACGGGACAAGCGGCAGTCCTCGACTTGGCGCTTTGCGCCTGAGCCGATCTCGACCATTGTGAGGACATCCTCAATATGGTTTGCCACGGTCTGACCACTGTTGCGACACGCCTCACGAGCGCGGGCGATGACCGGTAGAAAGTGCCTATATTGCGAATACTCCAGCACCACCGCCAATTGACGAGCCAACCAGTATTCATTGCCTGCGGCGTCAAAATGGCGAATAGCCTCAAAAGTCGCGAAATGCTGCTGGCTGATATTTTTTTCAGACATGTCGGGCTTCCTTGTCGAGAGTGCGCTGTAGGCCTTGCTACGCAGGTGTTTTGACAGATGCTCAGCCACTTGCAAGCATAATCCAGAATCCGTCAGAAGTTCCAAGGCCTCAGCCGGTTGGATAATCTGCGCACTTAAGCACTGACGGAACCCAGCCCTTGCCTGTCGGTCTGAGCAGGGTAATCTTTCCCCCACAGCAGTCCGCTGGCACTTATCGCCATTGCACAAGGAGTTCGCATGTCGTCTATCACCCGTCTTGCCGCCGTCGTTAGTCTTGGTTTTGCCGCCCTTGGCAGCGCTGCCGTGAGTGCCGAGGAGGCGCGTTACAACCAGATCGCGCTGCGCGCCGAGGTCAGCCAGGAAGTGGCCCACGACCTGATGCAGGTCACCCTCTACAGCGAGGCGCAAAACAAAGACCCGGCCAAGCTGGCCGCCGGCATCACCACCAGCATCAACGAGGCGCTGCAACAGGCGCGCAAAAGCAGCGGAGTAACCATCAGCCTGGGCAGCCGCAACAGCTACCCGGTGTATGACGACGACCAGCGCATCAGCGCCTGGCGTGAGCGCGCCGAGATACGCCTGGAGAGCGCCGATTTCGCTACTTTGTCCAAGCTCACCGGCGAGCTGTTGCAGCAACTGAAAATGGGCGGCATGAGCTTTAGCGTGGCCAACCCGACCCAGAAGAAAACCGAAGACGCTTTGCTGCAAGACGCCATCAACGCCTTCAAGGCGCGGGCGCAACTGGCCACCACGGCGCTGGGCGGCAAGAGTTACAAGCTGGTCAGCTTGAGCCTGAATGGCGGCGGCTTCCAACGCCCACAGCCGATGCGCATGCAGATGGACAGCAACATGTCGATGGCCAAATCGGCGCCGACCCCGGAGATCGAAGCCGGTAGCAGCCAGGTCAGCGTGAATGCCGACGGTGTGATTGAAGTTCAGATGCCCTGAACTATGGATTAAGCGCACCAAAGTCACACAAAACTGCTGACCAACTCGGCAGGAAACACTCTCAACGCCCCCCGCTTGGCGTTGAGAGTTACACAATTGCGACATCCACTGACGAACTCACCACAGCTTCTACACTAATAGAGTCAACCGACTTGCAGCGGGCATACCAGCTGCATAACGTCGGACGGGCCGGCGGTTACAGCCGCCCCTCAAACGTTGATACCAATAACAGCAATCAAACAACCCTGAGGCCACCATGCGCAAGAATGTCGCCATTCCGTTTTTGCTTGCCGCTGGACTAATCGCCAGCGCCCCCTTCGCCCACGCCGCCAGTAGTTTGGTGTTCTGCTCCGAAGGCAGTCCCGCCGGTTTCGATCCGGGTCAGTACACCACGGGTACTGATTTTGACGCCTCGGCAGAAACCATTTTCAATCGCCTGAGCCAATTCGAGCGCGGCGGCACCAAGGTTATTCCGGGCCTGGCCACCAGCTGGGATGTGTCACCGGATGGCCTGACTTACACCTTCCATCTGCGCCCTGGCGTGAAGTTCCACAGCACCGAGTACTTCAAACCCAGCCGCGACTTTAATGCCGACGATGTGCTCTTCACCTTCCAGCGCATGCTCGACAAGAAGCACCCGTTTAACCTGGCCTACCCGGCGGAGTTCCCCTACTTCACCGACATGGGTATGGACGCCAACATCACCAAGCTGGAAAAACTTGATGATGCTACCGTCAAGTTCACCCTGGCCGGGGTCGACGCCGCCTTTATCCAAAACATGGCGATGAGCTTTGCCTCGATTCAATCGGCCGAATACGCCGACCAACTGCTCAAGCAAGGCAAGGCCGCCGATATCAATCAAAA